>CALMBJ010000111.1 GCA_937860175.1 uncultured Actinomycetes bacterium | reverse complement strand
CAGCGTCAGATGTGTAAAAGAGACAGCTTATCAAGGGATCAGTTCCTGGCCCAGACGGACAGCTAGTTTTCATCCGTTCTGCAGCTAAGCACGCGATCTATGAAACAGCAGGAAAGGCTGGCAACTAATCATGGCGCTAACTGTTGAAGTAAAGAACGCAGAAGGTAAGAAGGTTGGATCAGTAGATCTTCCTTCAGAGATCTTCGATGCGCAGACAAACATTCCTTTGATTCACCAGGTAGTAACTGCACAACTTGCAGCTGCTCGCCAGGGAACACAGAAGGCAAAGAACCGTGGTGAAACATCTGGTTCAGGAAAGAAGCCTTTCAAGCAGAAGGGAACAGGCCGTGCTCGTCAGGGTTCTGTTCGCGCTCCGCTACAACGCGGTGGTGGTGCAGCACACGCTGTTCGCCCACGTACATATTTCCAACGCACACCAAAGAAGATGATCGCAGCTGCTCTGCGCGGAGTTCTTTCAGACCGCCAGCGTCACGATCGCATTCACGTGCTTGATTCAATCGCAACAACTGCATCGACAAAGTCAGCAATTGCAGCGGTTCGTCAGTTCAGCGATCGCAAGAACCTTCTTGTTGTCGTTTCACGTACTGAGGATCTTGCATGGCGTTCACTTCGTAACGCTGATGACATGCACCTTCTTGTTCCAGATCAGTTGAATGCATACGACATCCTCAAGAGCGATGACGTTGTCTTCTCAGAGGCTGCGATCAAAGATTTCCTAAAGGCTCCGGCACGAGGAAAGTCTGCAACATCAGTTGCACGTGAGAGCGAGGTCAGCGCATGAAAGATTACCGCGACGTTCTAGTTGCACCAGTAGTTTCTGAAAAGAGCTACGGGTTGCTAGATGAGAACAAGTACACCTTCATCGTTGCACCAGATGCAAACAAGACAGAGATCAAGATCGCTGTTGAAAAGGTATTTAACGTAAAGGTAGTAAGCGTTAACACAATGAACCGTCAGGGCAAGAACAAGAAGACACGTTTTGGTGATGGAAAGCGTAAAGACACCAAGCGCGCGATTGTTCAAGTTGCAGCTGGCGACCGCATCGACATCTTCGGAGGACCGGTTTCCTAACGGGAGCTGGACCTTGAAAAGAAAAGGATCATCATGGCACTTCGTAAATTAAAGCCAACGACCCCTGGTCAACGCGGCGCAAGCGTTCCTGATTTCGCTGAAATCACTCGCTCGACTCCTGAAAAGTCACTTGTTCGTCCAATTCACTCAAAGGGTGGACGTAACAACCAAGGTCGCGTAACTGTTCGTCACCAAGGTGGCGGTCACAAGCGTGCATACCGTCTCATCGATTTTGTACGTAACGATAAGGATGGCGTTCCAGCGAAGGTCGCTCACATTGAGTACGACCCAAACCGCACAGCGCGCATCGCTCTTCTGCACTACGCAGATGGAGAAAAGCGTTACATCATCGCACCGGACAAGTTAGTTCAGGGTGCAACAGTTGAGAATGGTCCAAAGGCAGATATCAAGCCAGGAAACAATCTTCCACTTCGCAACATTCCAGTAGGTACAACGGTTCACGCAATTGAACTACGTCCAGGTGGAGGAGCGAAGATCGCTCGTTCAGCTGGTGCATCTGTACAGCTGGTTGCAAAGGATGGCCCATACGCACAACTTCGTATGCCATCAGGCGAAATCCGCAATGTTGATGTTCGTTGCCGCGCAACTGTTGGTGAAGTTGGAAACGCAGAGCAGGCAAATATCAACTACGGAAAAGCTGGCCGTAAGCGTTGGTTAGGTGTTCGCCCAACAACACGTGGTGTTGTTATGAACCCTGTTGATCACCCACACGGTGGTGGTGAAGGTAAGACCTCTGGTGGACGTCACCCAGTGACTCCTTGGGGTAAGCCTGAAGGCCGTACTCGTAAGAAGAAAGCATCAGATTCAATGATCGTCCGTCGTCGCAAGTCGAATAAGAAGCGGTAGGTAGGAGCCCTTATGCCAAGAAGTCTCAAGAAGGGTCCATTCGTTGATGGACATCTACTCAAGAAGGTAGATGCACAAAACGATGCCAACACAAAAAATGTGATCAAGACCTGGTCACGTCGCTCAATGATCATTCCTTCAATGATCGGACACACCATTGCAGTGCACGATGGCCGTAAGCACATTCCGGTTTTCGTAACTGACGCAATGATCGGACACAAGTTAGGCGAATTCGCACCAACACGTACCTTCCGTGGTCACGTTAAGGGCGACGATCGAAAGGCATCTCGTGGCTAATACACAAGACAACGCATTGATTGCACGCGCAGTACTGCGCGACATTCGCCATACACCACAGAAGGCACGTCGTATCGTCGACCTAATTCGTGGACAACGTGCTGATGAAGCACTCAACATTTTGAAGTTCGCACCACAGGCTGCAGGACAAGATGTGTTCACACTTCTTAACTCTGCGGTTGCAAATGCGAAGGCTAAGAACCCTGCAATCCGTGATGCTTCAGAGCTCTGGGTTGTAGAGGCACTAGTTGATGAGGGCCGCACAATGAAGCGTTTCCGTCCACGTGCACAGGGTCGCGGTTTCCGTATCTTGAAGCGTTCATCACACATCTCAGTTGCAGTTAGCGATGTAAAAGC
>CALMBJ010000110.1 GCA_937860175.1 uncultured Actinomycetes bacterium | reverse complement strand
GAGATTTCTGCCTGTCTCGTGGGCTCGGAGATGTGTATAAGAGACAGGCGCAACTATCTGCCGACCGTCGTCGCGGGTGGGCGCAATCTGTTGGAGAGCGTGAAGCTGGAGTTGCATCTGTATCGGCACCTGTCCGCGCACCTAATGGCAAGGTAATAGCTGCGGTAAGCATTAGCGGCCCAATTGAACGTCTAGGACGTCAACCAGGCCGCATTCATGCCGCTGCAGTGGTTGCTACCGCTGCTCGTCTGACTGAACACCTAGCTCGCGAATAACCCGCGAAATAGTTGAAAAGGAGAATCCTTTTCGCTGCAGAAGAGATTGAATTCTTCGAACCTGTACCTCTGGCTCTAATCGGCTCATGGTGCTGTACTTGCGCATCGCTAATGAGAATGCGGTGCGGTACTCAGACTCATCATCGATCTCATCTAAAGCCTCATCAATACTTTGTTGATCTACTCCCCTTGTGCGAAGTTCGGAGGCGATAATTCGCTTTGATAACTTCTTGGAGGTGTGACGAGATTGTGTCCACGCCTTTGCAAACTCGGAGTCGTTGATCAACCCTTTTTCTTGAAGTCTAAAAACTGTTGCGTTAGCAACATCATCTTCAACCCCGCGCTTTTTTAGGTGAACCAGAAGCTCACCCTTACTCTTGGCCCGCGCAACCAAGGCATTTAATGCGATGGTATTTGCAACTGAGTAAGGGTCAGCCTCGTGGTCAACCTTTAAATATTCGAGCATTGAAGGTTAGAAATCCACCTCTGCGGCGGCCTCATCGATCGCAGCAACAAGTGCTGGATCAACCTCAACCGGTACAAAGTGTTCGCGGATCTTGTTCTCAATATCATTTGCTAGATCTGGGTTATCCAAGAGGAATGCACGTGCATTCTCCTTACCCTGTCCTAGCTGATCAGCTTCGTAGGTGTACCAAGCGCCAGACTTCTTAACGATACCGATATCAACACCCATATCGATCAATGAACCCTCACGAGAGATTCCAGTGCCGTAGATGATGTCAAACTCAGCCTGCTTAAATGGTGGAGCCATCTTGTTCTTTACTACCTTAACGCGGGTACGGTTACCAACAGACTCTTGGCCATCCTTGAGGGTTTCAATACGACGGATATCAAGACGAACAGAGGCGTAAAACTTAAGCGCCTTTCCACCAGTTGTTGTCTCAGGTGAACCAAAGAAGACACCGATCTTGTCACGGAGCTGGTTAATAAAGATCGCTGTTGTCTTTGATTGGTGAAGCGCACCGGTAATCTTACGAAGCGCCTGTGACATCAAACGAGCCTGTAGACCCATATGTGAGTCACCCATCTCGCCTTCGATCTCTGCACGTGGAACAAGTGCTGCAACTGAGTCAACTACAACAAGATCAAGTGCACCTGAACGAACAAGCATGTCCATAATTTCTAACGCTTGCTCTCCTGTATCAGGTTGTGAAACAAGGAGGGCATCAATATCTACACCCAGCTTCTTTGCATACTCTGAATCAAATGCGTGCTCTGCATCGATGAATGCGCAGATTCCGCCAGCTTTTTGAGCGTTTGCGATTGCGTGCAATGTAAGGGTTGTCTTACCTGAAGACTCTGGTCCGTAAATTTCAACAACACGACCTCGTGGGAGTCCACCAATACCAAGTGCGATATCAAGTGCGATTGAACCAGTTGGAATTACTTCGATAACCGCGTTCTGACGCTCTGACATCTTCATTACTGAGCCTTTACCAAATTGACGTTCGATCTGGGCTAGGGCTGTGTCCAACGCTTTTTGGCGTTCGCTGTTGGCTTTGTCTTGTGCTGCATCATTAGCTTTATTACTTTTTTCAGTAGCCACGTACATTCCTTTCGATAGAACGTCCTGCGATATGCAGTTCGTTTGGTGTGCGGCCCAGAAGGTACGGAGACCCAACGACGGACTACAGAAGCTCCACATCGAGTGTGGAGAAGCGCTGTAGGCGGAGGTTGGAACCGCTCTGGTTGTACTGTCTTAGTTTATCCGAACATCTGTTCGAAAGGTAACAGGTGGCACCGACAAGCCCGAGCGTGTCGCCAGGGGCATACTTAGCCGGTGTTGATCCTGCTGCCACCTTCAGAGAAGAAATCAGCTACCGCAGGGGCTGCGATCCAGGTCTATACGGGGGTTCTTTACGCCGCCCTAGGGTGGAGCACCCTTACCAAGGCGCAGCAAAAGCTAGCCCAGGCATCGATCGTGATTATTTCGGCAAGGTACGGGGCGGTGCGACCCCTAGATTTAATCGAGCCATACAAAGAAAAGATCGTCAACAAGAAGATGGCACCCAAAGTTGCCGCGGTTTTAGATGAGATTAAAACAGGGTTAATCATTGATTGTCGATCATCTACCTATCAAACGGTGTGGCAATCCCCCATTCAAAAAACAGTTGAGATAAAGGTTTTCACAACTGTTGATGGGCAGAAAAAGGCAATAACTCATATGTCTAAGAAAACTCGTGGGGAAGTTGTGCGCCTCATTATTGAAAATAGCGAGATGATCAGCACGCCCGAGCAGTTACAAAAGATTGTTTCAAAAAAATTTACTTGCGATTTAATTCAGGCCACAGATAAAGAGCCATGGGCCCTAGAGGTG
>CALMBJ010000109.1 GCA_937860175.1 uncultured Actinomycetes bacterium | reverse complement strand
GCCCTGCATGCGAACTTCCTCAATTAGCGAGGGACATCACAGCAGCTCTCGCGGGTAATGGCCCCACCCTTGGATTTGGTGAGGTGAGTTCTGAGACCGGCCCTAAACAGGCCGCGGTAGTGATTGGCACATCGGGCACAACCGGCAAGCCCAAGGAAATCTTTTTATCGGCACACGCCTTGATCTCATCTGCTCGCGCCTCAAACGCCTTTGTTGGAGCAAAAGCTGGAGACACCTGGTCGCTGTTGTTGCCTCTAACCCACGTTGCAGCGGTTAATGTTTTTATTAGAGCCTTTGAATTAGGAACTATTCCTGTAGATCTTCGCAATCATTCAGGTGAATATCCGCGGGTTAACTTCACCGCAATTGTTCCAACACAACTCTTTCGAGCGCTAAATGGGGATGAGCACTTGCTAAAGCATTTGCAAGCAGCTCAAAAGGTATTGGTTGGTGGCGCAGCACTTTCTAACGGAATCAGAAATCAAGCAACCGCTGCCGGAATAAACGTTGTCACTACCTACGGAATGAGTGAAACTTCTGGAGGATGTGTTTACAACGGTGAAGTTCTTGATGGGGCTGAAGTTGATGTTCGCGGTGGATCTATCTTTATTCGCGGAAATGTTCTGGCATTAAATCTTGAATTGTCTAATGGCTGGTTTGAGACAAATGATTTAGGCGAATTCATCAATGAGAAACTTGTTGTAATTGGTAGATCTGATGATGTGATCATTTCGGGAGGCGAAAATCTCTCGCTCAATAACGTTGAAGCAGTTTTAAACGAGAACTTTCCAGGTATTCAGTGCGCGGCATTTGCAGTTGATGATGCACAATGGGGGCAAAGCTTGCACATCGCAGTTGTTGGTCAAGCAGATAAGAACAGCATCGTAACTGTGCTTGAAGCAAAGATCGGCGCCTTCGCAAAGCCAAAAGGTATTCATTCTGTTAACTCGCTACCATTGCTCGGTATCGGAAAAGTAGATCGCAAGAGATTGGCACAAGAGATACCAAATGAATAAGTGGATACTTGGCGCCCGCCCGCGCACCCTTCCTGCAGCAATCGCACCTGTAGTTGTTGCAACCGCACTTGTTGGAGCTGATTTCAATTGGTTTCGTGCAGCCTTAGCGCTCAAAGTAGCTGTGTGGCTCCAAATTGGTGTGAACTTTGCAAATGATTACAGCGATGGCGTGAAGGGAACAGATGCTGACCGGGTTGGTCCAGTTCGTCTCGTTGCTAGTGGTTTGGCAACTGCAAAATCAGTAAAAGCTGCAGCATTTATCTCCTTTGCAATCGCAAGCGTTGCAGGTGCCTGGCTAGCATTTCTAACTTCACCGCTACTCATTCTTGTAGGAATCATCTCTATTGCAGCGGCTTGGGGATACACGGGAGGCAAGAACCCTTACGGCTATAGAGGTTTGGGTGAGTTATCTGTTTTTCTCTTCTTTGGCGTTATCGCAACCATGGGTACGTACTACGCCCAAACAGAAGAGCTCACACTCTTGAGTTTCATAGTCTCTATCCCTATGGGTGCACTTTCATGTGCGATTCTTGCTGTAAACAACCTACGCGATAGACCTAAAGATGAGTTAGTTGGAAAGCGAACTGTTGCTGTCCGAATCGGAGATCAAAATGCGCGTCGTATGTACGTTGCTCTCCTTGCGCTTGCCCATGTTGCAGCGATCGCCACACTCATTCCCACCACTTTGCTTACATTGTTAGCGCTACCGATGAGCCTTTCTATTTCAAGGCAAGTTCTAAGTGGTATTTCAGGAAAAGAGCTGATTCCTCTTCTTGGAAAGACTGGCAAATTGCAAATGTTTTTTTCTATCTTGCTTGCGGTTGGCTTAGGGATACAATAAGAACATGTCAAGAATAATCCCTTTGGTTCTAGTCTTTGGATTAACCATCTATGCGTTGATTGATTGCGCGCGCACCGATGAGTCACAGATTAAGAATCTTCCAAAGTGGGGATGGCTGCTAATCATTATTATTTTGGGACCACAAGCTGTTGCTATTGGTCCGGTTGCATATTTAGTCGCGGGCAGAAACAAGCCAAAGCGGGGTAAGGCGCCTAAGCGCCGCATACTCCCACCCGATGATGACCCAGATTTCTTAAAGAAGCTCTAAAGCCCTGAATAGGTGTGCTTTCCAGTTCCCCAAATATTTATATAAACATAGTTAAACAAGAATGTAGATCCGGCAAATAGGCACAGCCATGCCGCGCGGCGGCCACGCCAACCAACAGTTACGCGGGCATGCAAATATGCAGCGTATGCAACCCAAGTAATAAAGGCCCAGGTCTCCTTTCGAACC
>CALMBJ010000108.1 GCA_937860175.1 uncultured Actinomycetes bacterium | reverse complement strand
GTACCTGTCATTCCTTCAACACAGTACTGTTGAAGACCTTTCAGGCAACTAGAACATGTACGACAGGAATCTACAAAGACACCAACGCCGATTTTGTCACCCACGGCAAATTTCGAAACCTTTGACCCAATTGCTTTAACAACTCCCGCAATTTCATGTCCCGGAACCATAGGAAAAATGGCAGGACCCCAATCCTCAGCTACCTGATGAATATCGCTATGACAGATGCCTGCATAGGAGATATCCAGCGCAACATCATGTGCGCCAAGTTCACGGCGCTCAAAGGAAAAAGGTGTTAAATCGGCTTTTGCAGAAATGGCTGCGTAACCTTGAGAGTTCATGATTACTCCTTAAATGGAAGCGGAAGGGTGGAGGTGTGCGCCGCACGAGATGCCCGCGCAGTTACCTGACGCATATGGTGGCGCCGACACAAAACCTCGTATGCAACCTCTGCACCAGGTGCAACATCTCCAACTACAACCTGCTCGCCCTCGGTGACCATAACTCCACCAACTGTGCGGGCGTTATGCGTGGCACGTGATCCACACCAGCAAAGCGCCTCTACCTGCAGCGTATTTACACGATCTGCAAGCTCTACCAACCGTGCTGAACCAGGAAAGAGTTTGGTACGGAAATCCGCCAGGATGCCAAAGGCGTAAACATCGATACCTAGGCCATCAACAACTCGCGCTAACTGATCAATCTGAACGCTTTCGTAAAACTGAGCTTCATCGCAGATGATGTAATCAACTCGCTCACCCATTGAAAGCTTATCGACCACCATTTTATGAATATCTAGTTCAGGATGGACCTCGATAGCAGGACTGGATAAACCTAACCGAGATGAGATAACTCCCGAACCTGCGCGATCCTTGTTCGTAAAAATTAAACCTGTTCTCCCACGACTTTGGTGGTTATGAGCGGTTTGAAGTGCGAGGGTCGACTTACCGCTATCCATAGTCCCGCAGTAGTACACCAACTCAGCCATGGTGCGCATACTGCCACAGCTCTATGGAAATAACCCTACTTCCCTGAGTGCATTTCCTAGATTTGAGCTATTTGCAATGGCCGCTTGCACAGTGATGTGCGAAGCGTCACGATAGACAACATAGCCATCCTTTACCGCAGGGCAACCTCGTGTGCAGAACCAAGGCGTTGGATCTACTTTGATAAACCCATCGATTATGAGATTAGGAGTTTTCTCAGTGGTGTTACACCTTTCAAACTTACTGGTTGCAAGACAACTTGGGATATCTCGCTGCGGCTGAGGGGTGCCGCTAATGTAAACCAGCTTGTCGGAAGCGCCCTGCAAATCTGCAAGCAGGCGGCGTTGACCGTCATTCCACCACTTAGCTCCTGTCTCTTATACACATCTGACGCTGCCGACGATCTACTCTGTGTA
>CALMBJ010000107.1 GCA_937860175.1 uncultured Actinomycetes bacterium | reverse complement strand
ACTCATTGGTGAACTGTAAATACTCAAAACTTGGAAGCAACAACTGTTGTTGTATAGATGGAACCAACAGTTGCAGCAGATAAGCACCGCAGATAACTGCGATTAAAGAGTAAGTAGCAGAACGCTTAAGCAACTGTAACGCTGTTGATTGTTATGTCAGTTGATGGTTTGTCCTGTGCGCCAGTCTTTGCGGTTGCGATCTTATCGACAACAGCTTGACTTGCTGCATCCTTAACCTCACCGAAAATACTGTGCTTACGGTTCAACCAGGTTGTTGGTGCAACGGTAATAAAGAACTGTGAACCATTTGTTCCAGGTCCTGAGTTTGCCATTGCAAGAATGTATGGACGATCAAAAACTAGTTCACCGTGGAACTCATCCTCGAAGCGGTATCCCGGTCCACCTGTTCCGCGACCTAGTGGATCTCCACCTTGGATCATGAAGCCATCAATGACGCGGTGAAAGATTGTTCCGTCGTACAACTTTGCAGTTGTCTTGTCGCCGGTGCGTGGATCTGTCCACTCTTTTGCACCAGTTGCTAGTTCTACAAAGTTTGCAACTGTCTTTGGTGCGTGGTTTGGAAATAGTTCGATGACAATGTCACCAAGTGATGTATGAAGGGTAGCTGTTGTAGTCATGGCGCTAGATTACGCTAAAGATCAACGGTTTTTTACGGGTTACAACTCATGCAACGTGCTGGATCTAAAGTCAGGTTAATCACAGCACCTGGCACTGTGTATTCGCACTTAACACAACCCATGAGCTCCTGCTTAATCGCATCAATTGAGAAATCTCCACACTCAGAACATTCAACCCCGCGGATATAACCCTTAAGCCCCCATCCGGGTAGTTCGCACTCAGGACATGTGTGGGACAACCGCTGTGCCAACTTAAGCGCTGCAGCAGAGATGTTCCTTTGTCGAGATGGTGAACACATCGCCCGCAAATCACTTTCGATAATCGCTTCTCCATCTGCAGATTGATCGCGTGCTTGGGTAATCGCTTTCTCTAACTCACGTAGATCGCGAATCCCTTTGAAAGAGCCCAGACCATTATGTGGTTTAACAATAAGTGCGTGATGTGGAAAATCCGCTTTTTGTAAAAAGCTTTCAAGATCATTTTTTAAGGTTGTAGTTGTAAATGCGGTTATCTCATTTGATTTGATGCTTTCCTGAACTTCAATTCCAAGCTCATCATCTATAAAGACAATCGTTTCAATATTGGCATTAATGATCGGCATAAATGGATCTGGTCCAACACTTCCCTCTGATGCAATACCAAAGGGATTGCCCGTTCTTTCCATTCCGAGCCGTGCCTTTTTGATCGCGGTCTCTAAAGGTGTACCGACTCGTTCAATCTCTCCCGAAAATGTTCCTAAAAGATCGGTGTCTACCAAAACCTCTTCAACCCTCATCGACAGGATTTCATTAAAGTGTGGGGCGATTAATCTGCCTTTGTCATGTTTTGTTGCCATGACAGCTACTTTGGAGTTATAGCGGCTCTTGATGAAACTCACTTTTTAGAAAAAATCCTTAATAGCGCGCTAATTGGTTGTTGCGCCTCATTAGGGTGGCGAAAGCTTTTATTTGAGTTAACCCGGTAACTATTTCTGCGACCGATTCTTTCAATGGAGATGTAACCGCCGGTTTCAAGATCTGACAGGATTGAAAGTGCGCTGCGCTCTGTAATGCCTACAGCCTCTGCAATCTCTTTCACCTTTGAATCAGGGTTGCGATTTATGTGCACCAGGATATGACCGTGATTTGAGAGAAATGTCCATGATGGTTGAGTTTTCGACATCGCCATGGGCCAAATATACATGAGATTTGACTCATGAATTAAACTTCATGTATCTTTTTCCTGTGAGTTCATGGGATTTAGCGTTATCCAACCTGGTATCAGTGGGTGTTTTGGCCTTTGCTTTTGGTTTTCTCGCAGCACGCATAAAGAGCGATGTCCGGGTTCCTGAGCAGATCTATCAATTTCTCTCAATCTACCTTTTGTTTGGAATTGGACTCAAAGGTGGTCACTCCTTAAAAAATGTTTCAATTGAAGAGGTTTTTGCTCCAGCTGTAACAACTATCGTCGCTGGTGCTTTGATTCCGGTTGTTGCATACCTGTCATTGCGTTTGATTAAAACCTTGTCGGTGGTTGATCGCGGCTCAATCGCAGCACATTACGGCTCAACCTCACTTGTTACCTTCTCGGCAGCGCTTTTGTTTTTAGAGAGTAATTCAATCTTTGTTGAAGGTTTTGCTCCCGCTTTGTTAACACTCATGGAGATTCCGGGATTGATTGTTGGTATCTACTTAGGTTCAAGAAAATCTGGCTCAGAGGTAAAGTGGAGTGAGACCTTAAAAGAGGTCTTACTAGGAAAAACTGTTTTATTGCTATGTGGTGGTTTATTTATTGGAGCTGTATCAACCAATGAGGGGTATGAAAAGGTTAATCCCTTCTTTGGTGGCCTTCTAAGTGGATTCTTGGTTTTATTCCTACTTCATCTTGGTTACCTGGCAGGATTTAATTTTTCAGAGGTTCGCAAGGTTGGAAAACCTCTAATTGTTTTCGCGGTTTTCTTCCCGTTAATCACTGGTGTTGTTGGTGTTGCAATTGGAGAGTTGATTGGACTCTCAGTTGGTGGCGCAACAGTGTTTGGAGTTCTGTGTGCAAGTGCTTCTTACATTGCAGCACCTGCAGCTGTTCATGTCGCACTACCTAAAGCAAATGCAACACTTGCTTTGATGTCGAGTATCGGAGTTACATTTCCATTTAACTTGATCGTTGGAATTCCGGTGTACTTCAAGGTTGCAGAGTTTTTAAGCACCATTTAGAACTCGGAATTAAGCTCAAGAAAAACTACTGTGGAGACCAGGGGAATCGAACCCCTAACCCCCGCCTTGCAAAGGCGGTGCTCTACCAATTGAGCTAGGTCCCCGTATTAGAACGGGTGGGCCCAGGTGGACTTGAACCACCGACCTCTTCCTTATCAGGGAAGCGCTCTAACCAGGCTGAGCTATGGGCCCGCAACAAGATTGCTCTTGATTGCAGAAGTGCAAGATTACCTTGAACTTCACTAACTCCCAAAACGGGGGTCAGGCCATAACTGCAGGATGCGAACCATACTAACTTTTCGCGGAAATCTCATCTTCGCCATTCTTGGTCACCGATAACAGGCTCACACCTTCATCGAGGTTGACCAAGCGCACACCCATGCTGTCGCGGCCGGTCTGACGGACCTCAGCTGCAGGGGTTCTCATGACAGTTCCCGCGGAAGTGATCGCAAGGATCTCATCCTCATCACGAAGAACCAATGCGCTAACAAGGGATCCACGTGAATTCTCATCGATCTTGGCGGCTTTAATACCAATTCCGCCTCGGCCCTGCAATCGATACTCATCGATTGGGGTTTTCTTTCCATAACCACCATCGGTGGCGGTAAATACAAATGAATCCTTTGCAAGATCTGTATTAACACGTGCCATTGTTAATAGATCATCGCCGGTGCGGAACTTCATTCCGATAACACCACTTGTTGAGCGTCCCATCGAACGTAGTGATTCATCATCTGCGGTAAATCGCAGTGACATTCCCTTTGTTGAAACTAAGAGAAGTTCATCATCTGTATTAATAAGTGATGCAGATAC
>CALMBJ010000106.1 GCA_937860175.1 uncultured Actinomycetes bacterium | reverse complement strand
CCTCTTCTTCAGTGTGTGTTGTTGACTCTGGTGTGACCGCACCAATTGCAGAAAATCCTGTACGCAATACATCCATAGCGTGGGCAGATGCCGGAAGTTGTTCTAGAACCGTTTTAACCTGAGGTGATAATCCGCGCAGGCTCTTGAGCTTTGCCTTATATGTATCAAGCTGTGCTTGAGTAGGTAGCGCACCGTGGACCAATAGGTAGGCAACCTCTTCAAACTGACAGTTAGCTGCCAAGTCCTTGATTGAGTAGCCGCGGTAGTGAAGATCTGCTCCACCTACTGCGCTCAGCGCTGTGTTTCCCGCTGGTACTCCAGAGAGTGCAACTGACTTCTTTACTTTGATTTCTGTCATGGTCCCTACCCGTTGTCTTTGCCTAGTGTTTGGTCAAGTGCTTTTTCATATTCATAGTAATTAATTGCCTGGTACAACTCTTCTCGTGTCTGCATTGTGTCGATCACATTTGCCTGAGAGCCATCGCGGCGAACCGCGGTGTAGACATTTTCCGCCGCCTTGTTCATGGCCCGGAAAGCTGACAGTGGGTTCAAGATCATTCTGACCCCGTTGGCCGCGAGCTCATCACGGGTAAACAGTGGGGTCTTTCCAAACTCTGTGATGTTGGCAAGAATCGGAACGGAGACAGCTGATGAGATCGTGGCGTAATCCTGTAGCTTTTCAATCGCCTCAGGGAAAACCAAATCAGCGCCTGCTTCGATATATGCATGTATACGATCTAGCGCTGCATCAATACCTTCATTTGCGATTGCATCGGTGCGTGCCATGATCTGAAAACTCTGATCCGTACGGGCATCTACCGCAGCTTTAATTCGGTCAACCATTTCGCTCTTTGAAACAATCTCTTTGTTAGGGCGATGTCCGCACCGCTTTGCTCCTGCTTGATCTTCGATATGCATCGCAGCAGCACCTGCCTTGATTAAATCCTTAACGGTGCGACCAATATTGAAAGCTGAAGGACCAAAACCTGTATCGGCATCAACTAGCAAAGGGGTATCGCAGATATTTGTTATACGACGAACATCAATTAAGACATCTTCAAGGGTTGTGATTCCTAAATCTGGAAGACCCAATGAACCAGCAGCAACACCGCCACCTGAAAGATAGATTGCGCGAAATCCAGCACGCTTAGCTAAGAGAGCATGATTAGCGTTGATCGCTCCAATGATTTGAAGCGGGGATTCTTCAGCCAAGGCCTTCTTAAAGGCAGCTCCTGCGCTGGTTACGCTCACAATGTGAGTCTATCTAGCGGCTCTTTAAACGCAAAAGCTCTAGCGCAGCAACTGCACTGTCAAAGCCCTTGTCCTCTTTACTGTGAGCCCGACCACATCGAGCGATCGCTTGATCTAAGTCGTTGCACATCAGCACGCCATACCCGATTGGTTTGCCGTACTTAAGAGATACATCGATGACGCCTTGGGTGACACCTTGGCAGACATAATCAAAGTGCGGGGTTTCACCCTTAAGAACTAAGCCGACTGCAACAACTGCGTCAAAGCCTGCTTCAAAGGCGTACTGCGCGGCAAGTGGAAGCTCGAAAGAGCCCGGAACGTATTGAACTTCAACGCTCTTAACCTGAGCCTGCTCAAAGGCGCGCTGGGCACCTGCGATTAAATCGTTACAGATATCTAAATGCCACGAGGAAGAGATGATCGCAACCTTGGCGTTAGGAAGTGGCATGATGCCGATTTCTGGAGCGTGTCCTGCCATTTACTTTCCTCCTCGTGAGTGACCAAGTTTTTCTTCCTTGGTAGCTAGATACTTTTCATTAAACTTATTGGGCGCAACAGTTAAGTTTGTTTGCGTTACCTCTACCCCAACATTGCGCAACGCGGCAACCTTGTTGGGATTATTGGTTAGCAAAGTTAACTCTTTCAACCCTAATGCTTGAACAATTGCGATCGCATCAGACCAATCGCGGGCATCGATTTCATGACCTAAATGCAGATTGGCATCGATGGTGTCCATGCCTGCATCTTGCAATTGATACGCCTTGATCTTTTCAGTTAAGCCAATGCCACGACCCTCGTGATCTCGCAGATAAACAATGTAACCATGACCATAGTTTTCGATCATTGAAATAGATTTTTCTAACTGCTCGCCACAATCGCAACGTTGGGAGTGCACAACATCGCCGGTAAAGCATTCGCTATGAATACGAACCATTGGAACTACGCCGGCTTGCCCAAATGAGATCACCGCATGTTCACGTTGGCGCAGCCCTGGGAATGTTGCAATCTTCCAGTTACCAGTACGCAATGGAAGCTCAGCCCAAGCAAACTCAAATGAGATCGATTCAGTTGGTGCAACCGGTGCTAGGCCCTTGAGCTCTTCAACAGAGATCATCGGGATGGAATGTTGGGCAGCAAATGCATCAAGGGAGGCGCCACGTGCCATAGATCCATCATCATTGACGATCTCTGACAACAAGCACAAAGGCTGTGCACCGACTAGATGTGACAAAGCAACGCCGGCTTCGGTGTGGCCACCACGTGCTGCCAATCCCCCCACATCTGCAATCAGCGGAAAGATGTGACCAGGGCGGATGAAATCTAAATGTGTGACCCCGTTATCGGCCAAGGCGCGCACCGTATTAGAGCGCTCAGTTGCACTTACACCGGTTGTGATTCCTACCTTGTAATCAACGCTAACTGTAAATGCGGTCTTCTTTGAATCCTGATTCTCTTCAACCATCAACGGCAGATGCAAGGCACGTGCCCGCTCCGCGGTCATTGCAACACACAAGATTCCGGTGGTGTGGCGCACCATAAAGGCAACCTTTTCAGGTGTGGCTTTCTCCGCCAACAACATCAAGTCGCCCTCGTTCTCGCGATCAGCATCATCGGTAACGATAATCAGATCGCCATTTTTGTAGGCAGCTAAAGCCCTTTGGAGATTACTCATTTACTTCTCTCCTTTGGCCAGCAAACGTTCAACGTACTTAGCTAGGACATCGACTTCCACATTGATGAGATCACCTGGTTGCTTACTTGAAAGATTGGTGCGTTCTAAAGTT
>CALMBJ010000105.1 GCA_937860175.1 uncultured Actinomycetes bacterium | reverse complement strand
GTGGTGGGCAAAGGGGTTGGAAAGGGGAAAAAGTGGGAAAAGGTGGTTGAAAAAGGGGAAAAGTGGAGTAAAGTGGGGAATTAAGCGGGCACGAAAGTCCGCGGCGAACCTGGGGAAGGGGGCGCTGAAAATGTTTCTAGGCACCCACGAGCCACGTCTTGATGACAAAGGTCGCTTAATCCTTCCCGCGAAATTCCGCGAAGAGCTTGCTGCAGGTTTAGTTATTACTAAAGGACAAGAACGTTGTCTTTATGTTTTTCCATCAAATGAATTTTCAGTAATTACAGAGACGCTAAAACAAGCGCCAGTCACTGCAAAATCAGCACGTGATTACAGCCGTGTGATGTTTGCTGGCGCACACGATGAAATTCCTGATCGTCAAGGTCGCGTAACAATTCCACAATCACTTCGCACATATGCAGGATTAGAAAAAGAGTGCGTTGTTATTGGTGCAAATACTCGCGTTGAAATTTGGGACGCAACTGCATGGAATGAATATTTAACAGATCGTGAAAAGAGCTTCGCTGATGTTTCAGAGGAGGTCTTTCCAGGTTTGTTCTAACTCTCATTTGTGGCCACTGCCGACCCTTCGAACGCAGCGACGTCCCTTCCCCGGCGCCGTTGCAACACAAAGATCCGTCGGCCGGCAGTGACCAGAGATGAGAGTCGCAAGGAAAGAAGCAAGTAATGCATCAACTAAAGGTAAAGGGGGAAGAGATGACAAGCACGACTGAACATGTATCTGTAATGCGCGATCGCTGTGTCGATCTTCTATCCCCAGCAATTGCTGCAGCTAGCAATCCTGTAGTTGTAGATGCAACCCTTGGCCTTGGTGGCCATACTGAGGCTTTGTTACAAAAGTTCCCACACTTAACTGTTATTGGAATAGATCGTGACTTAGATGCGATCGCCAAAGCAACTGATCGTCTTGCACCATTTGCAGACCGCCTAAAGACAGCACACTCAACCTTTGATGGAATTGCAGAAATCGTTGCTCGCTTTGGATACACAAAGATTGATGGCGCACTTTTTGATCTAGGCGTTTCTTCAATGCAGCTTGATCAAGCAGAACGTGGTTTTTCTTACTCTCAAGATGCACCGCTTGATATGCGCATGGATCGCACTCAATCGCTAACAGCGGGGGAGATCATCAATACTTACGAGCCAGGTCAGTTGGTTCGCATTCTGCGTACATATGGTGAAGAAAAGTTTGCTACACGCATCGTTGAATCAATAGTGAAGCAACGCGCAATCGCACCAATGAACTCAACTGCTCAGCTTGCAGCCCTTGTAAAAGAGGCGATTCCAGCTGCTACTCGTCGTACCGGCGGCAACCCTGCAAAGCGCACCTTCCAGGCGCTTCGCATCGAAACCAATGATGAACTTGGCACGATCACACGCGCCCTTCCGGCAGCGCTAGAGCTCCTTAATGTAGGTGCTCGTCTAGTGGTTATGTCATTCCAATCGCTAGAAGATCGAATTGTTAAGCAGTTGTTTGTTGCATCAACAACATCTGGAACTCCACGAGATCTTCCATTTGATCTTCCTGAATTTGCTGCAAAGTTTTCAATGATTACTCGCGGAAGCGAAACACCAACCGATGCCGAGCTTGAAGAGAACTCACGTTCTCAATCAGTGCGTCTTCGCGCAATCGAAAGGGTGGCCGCGTAATGGCTATGACAGCACTAGCTCCAGCGATCACTCGCTCTAAGGAAATTTTCGCCGAAAAGACATCACAAGTTGCTCTCAAACTTGTGCCTGATCTTTCCGACGGAAAGCAAGCCGATCGTAAGTTCTTCGCAACATTTGTATCTGTAGTTGGCGGTATTGGTCTCATGCTTCTTCTCCTGATCAATACTTTGTTAGCTCAAGATGCATTTGAACTCACTAGCCTCAAGCTTGAAGCAAAGTTAGTAAGTGACCAACGCGAGGCCGTTGCACGACAGATCGACAAACTCTCTTCCCCAGAGGCTCTTGCAAAATCTGCAACAGCATTAGGCATGAAGCCTTCTGAAAATCCGACCTTTTTATCTTTAGACAAGCCTGTCTTGGATAAGCCGGTCATAAAGGATCCGGTGAAGAATGGGTAATTTCTCGCTAGCGCATAACAGAATCCGAATTTTGGTTCTCGTTCTTGCCGTTGTCATGTTTCTCTTCGGGCTACGCCTAGTGCAGGTTCAAGCCGTACAAGCTGGCAGCTATCGTGAACGTGCTGTTAATGAAATGGAAAAGGTAAAGACGCTTCAAGCACCCCGTGGAGACATTACCGATATCAACGGTACCCCTTTTGCACGTAGCGTTGCTGCGACAAGTATCGTCGTAGACCAAACTCAAATCTCTGACCCAGCCAAGGTTGCAGCCTTTGTTGCGCCAATACTTGGTATGAAGGTTGCAGAAGTTCAAGAGTCTTTAACTGGTACTCGTAAGTGGAGCATGGTTGCTCGAAATGCAAAGCCAGCGACCTGGCTCAAGCTCTCTGATGCAATTGACCGCTATAACTCGCAGTTTAAAGCGATGGCTCCAGAAAGAATTATTGGCTTCTTCCCAGAGCGCAGTTATGTACGCGAATACCCATCTGGAAAGTTAATCGCATCCCTAATTGGCTTTGTAAACCATGAAGGTGTTGGTGCAACCGGTCTTGAATCCAGCATGAACTCCACAATTAAGGGCATCAACGGAAAGTATTCATATGCAAATGGCTACAAGGCTGAAATCCCTGGTTCACAATCAGAGATCATTCCTGCTCAATCAGGTACTTCTGTTCGCCTAACTGTCGATCGAGATATCCAATGGGTCGCCTCGAAGGCGATTGCAGATGCGGTTAAGTCAACACGTGCGCTAAGCGGCACAGTAATTGTGATGGATCCAAAGACGGGCCACATTTTGGCACACGCAACCGCGCCTACCTTTGATCCAAATGACACAACTAAGGTTTCTTTGGTTGCAATGCGAAATCCATCTGTTTTGGATGTTTATGAGCCAGGTTCTACTGGCAAGGTAATGACTATTGCAGCCGCTATGGAAGAAAACAAAATCACTACCCGAACAGTGCTGACTATTCCAGACAAGTTAAAGCGTTCCAATAAGGTCTTCAAAGATCATGAACCACATCCAACCCAACGCTTGACTACAGCTGGAATTTTGGCGGTCTCAAGTAACACTGGCTTAATCAAGATCGGTGAAATGATCTCTAACGATCAGTTGTATGACTACCTAACAAAGTTTGGAATCGGAACAAAGACTGGCTCCGGATTACCTGGCGAATCACGGGGAATTCTTCCAAAGGTTGCAAATTGGTCTGGCACAACGGCACCAACGATCGCATTTGGTCAGGGCTATTCAGTAACAGCAATGCAAGCAACAAGTGTTTTTGCAACGATTGCAAATGATGGTGTTCGCGTATCTCCAACAGTAATTGCCGGAACAAGTGATTCGAGCGGAAACTTCACACCTTCTGCAACTCGTGAGAGTGTCCGCGTAATCAGCGCTGACACCGCAGCAAAGATGCGCTTGATGATGGAAAGTGTTGTTTCAGCTAATGGAACGGCGCCATCAGCGGCGATTCCCGGATATCGAGTGGCTGGAAAAACCGGTACTGCTCAACGTATTGATGATACTTGTGGCTGCTACAGAGGTTACACAGCATCATTTATTGGCTTTGCACCAGCAGATCAGCCAGCCTATGTCATCTCTGTAACCATTCAAGATCCTAAGGGCATGCACTGGGGTGGATATCTTGGTGGCCCAGTATTCAAAAAGGTTATGTCATTCATCTTGCAGTCAAAGGGCATTGCTCCAACTGGCGTAACCGTTGACCCGATTCCACTTTCTGAAAAGCAGCTTCTTGCCGAACGAAAGTTGATTGCAGATAAGAAGGCAGCTAGTGCCAAGGCCAATTGAAGAGTTCAAAAGAAGCCTTGAATCTGTTGCGGCAATTGCCAATGCCGAGTTAATCGGCGATGCTGCAACTGTCATCACTGGATTAACCCTTTCTAGTAAAGATGTTCAAGAGGGCGATCTCTTCATCGCCTTGCCAGGTGAAAAGCACCATGGTGCAAAGTTTGCAGCAGATGCCATTTCACAAGGCGCCGTTGCGTTCTTACCGATTTAGCTGGCGCAGAAATGATCAAAGATTTTCCCGTAATCGTGAGCAGCAATCCGCGCAGGGCAGCGGGTGTTATCAGCGCTTGGTTCTATAGCGAGCCGATGCGTGATCTTTATAGCGTGGGTGTTACAGGTACTAATGGAAAGACAACTGTTACTACCTTGTTGCATCAGATTATGTCTGCAGCTGGTCGCGAGAGCGGTCTGATCGGCACTGTTGAAACTCGGATCGGCCAAGAAGTAGTTGCAAGCAAGAGAACTACCCCCGAAAGCAGCGATCTACAAGCTCTATCTGCGGTCATGCGTGAGCGTCATATGCGCAACCTAGTAATGGAGGTTTCTAGCCACGCCATAGCGCTCGAGCGAGTTCGCGGAAGCCACTTTGCAGTTGTTGCCTTCACTAATCTTTCACAGGACCATTTAGATTTTCACAAGACGATGCAGGCCTACTTTGAGGCAAAAGCCAGATTGTTTACATTTGAATTCGCTGACTTAGCGGTGATCAATATCGATGATTCATATGGTGTAAAGCTGGCTGAACAAACAGAGCTTCCCGTCATGACCGTATCGCGACATGAGC
Source organism: uncultured Actinomycetes bacterium (assembly GCA_937860175.1). Taxonomy (GTDB): domain Bacteria; phylum Actinomycetota; class Actinomycetes; order Nanopelagicales; family Nanopelagicaceae; genus Planktophila. The sequence continues at coordinate 5,400 of CALMBJ010000105.1, read as the reverse complement.
AAACCGCTACCTGGCACTACGCATCAATCTCCAAGGATTACGTGGGAGCGCATGTTGCAATCCGCGGAAGTGGTGGAATTCTGATTGAAGGCAAGGTCCATCTCCACGGTGGTTATAACTTTGACAATCTCTTAATGGCGGTTGCAATTGCAACTGAAAGTGGAATAGATCCAATTGATATTGCTGCAATTCTTCCGCAACTTACTGGCGCGGTGGGCCGTCTAGATGCTGTGCGGCTAGGACAGAATTTCACCGCGCTCGTTGATTACGCACATTCTCCAGATGCGGTTACACGTGTTCTTGAAACTGCCCGTGAAATCAGTGATGGTCGAGTAATTGCTGTTCTTGGCTGCGGTGGTGATCGAGATAGTTCAAAGCGAGCTCTTATGGGTAAGGCACTTCATGATGGTGCCGATGTAGCGATTTTTACAAGTGATAATCCACGCTCTGAAAAAGCTGATGCGATCTTGGTTCAGATGACACTTGGATTAGAGATTAACGAGCCAAGTGCAGTTATTGAAGATCGCGCCGATGCGATCAGAGCCGCAGTAAATGAGGCACAAGAGGGTGATTTGGTTTTAGTTCTTGGTAAAGGTCATGAAAAGGGTCAAGAGATTAACGGCACTGTGCACCCATTCGACGATCGGGTTGAGCTTGCTCGTGCGATCGAGGATAAAAAATGATCACATTAACAGCTGGTGAGATCGCCTTATTGCTAGGCGGAGAAATTTATTGCGACAAGGATTTACTTGTCTCTAAAGCTCCTGTTTTTGATTCTCGCAAAGCTACACCTGGTTGCATTTTCCTTGCACTCAAGGGGGAGTCAGTCGATGGACATGATTACGCGGCTGATGCCTATCGCGCCGGCGCCATGTTCTCACTTACTACACGACGAATAGATGGACCTTGCATCGTGGTGGATGATGTAATCGAAGCTCTATCTATATTGGCTGCATTTGTTCGCAAACGCTTAACTGGTTTGACTGTAATTGGAATTACCGGCTCTCAGGGCAAGACCAGTACAAAAGATTTGTTGTCTCACATGTTATCGAGCGTTGCTCCAACAGTCGCACCTGCCGGTTCATTTAACAATGATCTTGGATTACCAATCACCTTGCTTGAGTGCGATATCGATACCAAGTACTGCATTCTTGAAATGGGTGCCCGTCACAAAGGAGATATCGCTCGTCTGTGCAAGATTGCACAACCAGATATCGCGGTCGTGTTGACGGTTGGATCTGCACACCTAGGTGAGTTTGGCTCTGTCGAGGCAATCGCCCAAACAAAATCAGAGCTTGTCCAAACTCTGCAACCAGATGGAATCGCAATTTTAGGAAGCTACGACTCGTACACACCAGCAATGGCTTCATTGCATACAGGACGGGTCATCAACTTTGGTACGGGTTGCGAAGTTAGAGCCGCTGAAATTGAGATCCGAGAGGGTCGACCACACTTTGATCTAGTAACTCCATCTGGGCGTGATGCTGTTGGTATGAGACTTGTTGGTGAGCATCACATCGCTAACGCTCTAGCAGCTGCTGCGGTAGGCACCGCATTAGAACTACCTATCGAAGTAATCTCGAGCGCCCTGTCGACAGCGGAAAACTCAAGTAAGTGGCGTATGGAGATCCATGATTTATTTGGCCTTTTGCTCATCAATGATGCGTACAACGCCAATCCCGAATCCATGACTGCAGCACTTCGCTCCTTGGTGCTCTTTGCGCAGGAGCGCGGGGGCCAGTCGTGGGCATTTCTAGGAAAAATGCATGAACTCGGCGAGTCAAGCGATGCTCGTCACGCAGCAATTGGCACCCTTGCGCAAGAGATTGGTATCGATCATCTTGTAGCTATCGCCGCTCCTGAATACGGAGCTTCGCAAGGAGCGATGATCACTCATCACTACGCCAGCATTGATGAGTGCATAACCATGACGGAACATTTCTCAGCTGGTGATGTGGTTTTAGTAAAGGCGTCTCGTTCAGAAGGTTTTGAAGTATTGGCACAAAAGCTAGAGAGCATGTGGTTAGACAAGAGCGGAGTTGAAAGTTGAGACAGATCCTTATCGCAGGTGCATTTGCGCTGATGTTTTCTCTCTTCGGAACCCGCGTTTTGATTCGAGTATTGGCTAAAAAAGGTTACGGTCAAATCATTCGCGATGATGGTCCAAGTAGCCACCACATAAAGCATGGAACTCCAACCATGGGTGGAATTATCTTCATCCTTGCAACAATTCTCGGATACTTGTTTGCGCACTTGGTAACAGGTAATGCCGTTACCGCTTCTGCATTGCTCGTAATTGGACTTGTTGTTGCTCTGGGATTTGTTGGCTTTCTTGATGATTGGCTCAAGGTTTCGCGTCAGAACTCACGGGGCTTACCTGGTCGTTACAAACTACTAGGCCAAGCAATAGCTGCAGGTGTATTTGGTTACCTAGGACTTCAATTTGCAGATAAGGATTCTCTGACTCCAATTTCAGAGTATTTATCTGGAGTACGCGAAACAACGATTTACTTAGGACCAGTGCTTGTCGTTGCATTCATTATCGTGATGGTCATGTCAGCAAGTAATGCGGTTAATCTCACCGATGGTCTCGATGGACTTGCAACAGGTGCTGCAATCATGACCTTCTTAGCCTTTGTATTGATTGGCGTGTGGCAGTTTGGTCAAAGCTGCGCACTCAACGCAACTGTTGGATGTTACGCAGTTCGAGATCCACTTGATCTAGCGGTTCTAGCTGCTGCATTTGCAGGTGCTTGTACCGGTTTCTTGTGGTGGAATACCCCGCCGGCAAAGATATTTATGGGGGATACAGGCTCTCTGGCTCTGGGAGGCGCGATTGCAGGACTTGCAGCAACTTTGCGAGTTGAGCTGTTGTTAATTCCACTTGGTGGATTGTTTGTGATCATCACAATGTCGGTATTGATTCAGACTGTGTACTTCAAACTCAGTGGTGGAAAGCGTGTATTCAAAATGGCGCCGCTTCATCATCACTTTGAACTCATCGGTTGGGCACAGATAACCGTTGTTATTCGCTTTTGGATAATCGCAGGTCTATGTGTAGCCGTTGGCCTCGGACTCTTTTATGCACAATGGGTTGTTCAATAGTTCATGAGTATCAACTTTGCCCATAAAGAAATTCTGGTTCTTGGCGCTGGCGTAACTGGAACTTCGGTTGCTCGCTTTCTTGAATCAAATGGCGCAAAGGTCACTATCGCCGATGATAATTCTGAAGCAGCGGTGAGGCCCGATGAGATTAATCTTGATGATTTCAACGCGGTAGTGATCTCGCCCGGTTGGCGACAAGATCATCCGCTTGTTATGCAGATTCTCAATAGCTCGATTGAGCTACTCAATGAAATTGATATCGCTTGGCAGTTGCGTGCCGAGAAAGCGCCCCACCAAAAGTGGATCGCCGTAACCGGCACTAATGGAAAGACAACAACGGTCGAGATGGCAGCGGCTATTTTGAAGGCTGCTGGTATCAACGCGGTGGCCTGCGGAAATGTTGGTGACACGGTTATCGATGCGGTAGATCGTAATGACCCATATGAAGTCTTGGTGTTAGAGCTTTCTAGCTTTCAATTGCATTGGGCTAAGGCTGCACACTTTGCGGCAGCTGCAATTCTAAACATCGCAGATGATCACCTCGATTGGCATGGCAGCTTTGATGCTTATGCAGATGCAAAGTTTTCAATCTTGGATCGAACAGAGATAGCGATACTTAATGCAGATGATGGCGCTGTGGTGGTTCGGGCCAATCGCTTCACAGGACGCAAGGTGTTCTTCTCGCTAAATACTCCAGCTCCCGGTGAAATTGGTGTTGTGGAGGAGCTGCTGGTAGATCGCGCCTTTGTCACAGATCCACAACAGGCATCCATGATTTGCGAGCTCACAGATGTTGTTCCGACGGTGCCGCACAATGTATCTAACGCACTTGCCGCGGCTGGATTAGCCCGGGCAATTAATGTTCCCCACGAAGCGATTCAGAGCGCTTTGCATGAATTTCGTCCAGGGCGCCATCGTATTGAAACCATCTTCGAGTCAGATGGTGTTGTGTGGATCGATGATTCGAAAGCGACCAACCCACATGCAGCCGCTGCATCATTAATGTCTCATCTTTCCGTTGTATGGATCGCAGGCGGTTTGGCAAAGGGCGCTGATATGGAATCACTTATTAAACGATGTGCACCACGAATTAAAACCGCACTTTTGATCGGTACCGATCGAGCTCTGATTGAAAATGCCCTCATTGCACATGCCCCACATGTTCAACGAATACTTATTGATACTCCACAGGGTTATATCCGTGGCGCAGAATCAAACATACTGATGGAAGCAATTGTTGCCGAGGCTCAAAAACATGTTGCCGCGGGGGATACGGTGCTATTGGCACCAGCTTGTGCATCAATGGATCAATTCATTTCATACGATGATCGTGGAAATCGATTCGCGGCCGCTGTTCGAAAGTTGGTTGCTCATGAAGCGTGAGGAAAACTTTTTCAATAAGCCAGTAAATCTTTACTACATGCTTTTAGGAAGCACCCTTGCCCTTAGTTTGCTTGGGCTGATTATGGTTTTTTCCGCTTCATCTATTTATTCATTAGGGTCGAGAGGTACAACTTACGGGGTTGTTATCCGTCAGTTCATCTTCCTGTTGATCTCTCTGCCGATGGCCTGGGTGCTTTCACGTTTATCACTTCGCCAATGGAAAGTGATTGCAAAATCAGGCGTGCTCGTTTCGGTATTTCTGCTCATGATTGTTCAGGTTATTGGTAAGAGTGTTAACGGAAACCACAACTGGATCTCTCTTGGAATTGTCGATGTGCAGCCCAGCGAGGTAGCTAAATTCTTAATGATTCTGTGGGCTGGTTACATACTTGCCAATCGTGAGCGAGCTGGAGCGATTCATAGCAACGTTCTGGCTCTGATAGCACCAGCCTTCGTGCTGTGCATGATTTTGATTATGGCCGGGCGTGATTTAGGTACCGCATCTGTTTTTGCATTTATTTTGGCTGGTTTGCTGTGGGTTTCAGGGCTAAGGCTTGGTGTCTTTGGAATTGGTTTAGCAACAGGTGCTGCCGCACTTGCGGTGCTAATCCTGACCTCGCCTTACCGAATGGAACGCTTTGCTGTTTTCCTTAATCCCTTTTCTGAAGAGCAATACAAGTTCGCAGGCTGGCAACCCGCACATAGTCTTTTGGGCCTAGCAAGTGGCGGGCTGTTTGGAGTCGGACTTGGTGCAAGCCGTCAAAAATGGGGAAATCTTGCAGAAGCACACACTGACTTCATCTTCTCTGTAATTGGCGAAGAGCTGGGACTCTTTGGAACCTTGGCGACCTTGATGTTGTTGGCACTCCTTATGTCTGTCTCTTATACACATCTGACGCTGCCGACGATCTA
>CALMBJ010000104.1 GCA_937860175.1 uncultured Actinomycetes bacterium | reverse complement strand
ACAACATTTGAGGGAGCCTTCACCGCTGCCAAGTTCAAAACTGTTGTAGCTGCTGATTTCCCAGATTCCCCATGGACTCCGATCACAACACAGTGGCAAAGCGCTCCTAATCAACAGCAGTACATAGATTACGTCGAACAGATCCGTGAATTAATCGCCCAGGGTTGGGTTTATCAAGTCAATGCATGCCGCAAGTTAACGACTGAAAGCACCAACAATAATTTGAGGGGTTTATTCAAAGGTATTCTCAAGAACAATCCCGCTCCGTGGGCAAGCTATCTCGAGATACCACAGTTGAACATAGCTTCGGCATCCCCTGAGTTGTTCTTGCGACGTCAAGGTTTGAAGATAAAGACATCTCCAATTAAGGGCACGCAAAAATTGGGAGCGACAGAATTTGGAGTCAAAGACCGCTCCGAGAACATCATGATCGTAGACCTGATGCGCAATGATCTTGGAATGATTTGCGAAAGCGGATCGGTAGAAGTCACGAAACTTCTATACAGTCAAGATCATCCCGGACTTCAACATCTCGTCTCCGATGTCGAAGGTGTGCTTCGCGCTGGCATTGGATGGAAAGAGGTGTTTGAGTTGATTTCCCCACCTGGCTCGGTCAGCGGTGCCCCCAAGTCATCTGCATTAGCAACTATTGCGCAGAATGAGGATTCTCGCGGACCTTACTGTGGGGTTCTTGGGTGGGTGCAAGGCGATCAAGCCGAATTATCTGTCGCGATTCGTATTTTTTGGCAGGATGAAAAGCTCCACTTTGGAACTGGTGCAGGCATCACCTTTAGTAGTAATTCACACAATGAATGGGAAGAAACAGAACTCAAAGCTTCACGATTGATAAAAATCGCAGCAGAGGTTCAACCATGAAGGTAATTCATAATGGTGCTTTAGTTGATCTGAATAACAGTCCATGTAATGAAACAGGATGGATGCATGGATCAGGGGTTTTTGAAACCATTAAAACAGTAGATAACTTTCCATGGGCACTTTCGCGCCACATGCGCCGTGCTGTTACAAGTGCTAGACAATTAGGATTTTCAATCGCAGGTGAAGAGCAGGTGCGGGCAGCAGTCACGCTGCTGTGTGCAACAGAAAGGTATGCGCACGGGTTACTGCGCCTTTCCTTTGGAAGTGATGGCGCCTGGTCGGCGGTTCATTTGCCGTACACGCCGTGGCAAGAAGCCGCCACTCTTTCTGTTTTTAGGGATCGAGTGTCTATAGATGGCCAACCAGTAAAAAGTTATCCATATACCCATAGGTTGGAGATCCTGAACTCGATAAAGGCCCAAGGCTTTGACGAAGCAATCATTGTTAATGATGCCGGAAAGGTATGCGAAGGCTCAGTCACCAATCTGCTTCTGAAGATTGATGGTAAATGGTGCACCCCACCCATCAGCGATGGAGTTCTAGCGGGTGTAATGCGAGCTCTTGTGATTGAGTATTGCGGAGTCGCAGTAAAGAGTATTGATGCTGCAGATCTTTCCAAGGTTGAATCAGCATTTCTACTAAGTAGTCTTCGCCTCGCCCAGCCGGTTTGTGCAATTGATGGAAGGTTGCTTGAGCAATCTCCTGAATTTGGCGCAGAAATTGAGGCGATGGCGCTTAGGACTTCGGTAGGCTAGCGACATGGCCCAGATCTCAATTTCCATTGATGGCGTTGCCCAACAGGTAGCGGCAGATCAACGCCCTACCCACATCTTTGCCGAGAACAAAGATGTCGTGGTATGCCGTGTGAACGGCGTGCTGAAAGATCTTTGGACTGAGCTTTCAGAGGGCGATGTTGTTGAATCGGTCTCGATCTCTTCGCCAGATGGTTTGGCGGTTTTGCGACACTCAACTGCGCATGTGATGGCACAGGCTGTTCAAGAGGTTTATGCAAATACCCGTCTTGGCATCGGTCCTCCAATTAAAGATGGCTTTTATTACGACTTTGATCCAGAGAACACCTTCAATCCAGATGACTTAGTAAAGATTGAAAGTGCAATGCGCAAGATCATCAAAGAAGGTCAACGTTTCCGCCGTCGCGTTACTACCGAGACAGATGCGCTTAAAGAGTTGGCACACGAGCCATATAAGTGTGAACTCATCGGTATCAAGGGTCCAGCGGGAGAAGAAGCATCGGTTGAAGTTGGTGGATCCGAGCTCACCATTTATGACAACTTAGGTCGCGATGGCAATCCGGTATGGAGCGATCTATGTCGCGGGCCACATCTGCCATCAACCAAGCACATACCTGCCTTTAAGTTGATGCGAACAGCTGCAGCGTATTGGCGTGGTTCTGAGAAGAATCCGATGCTGCAGCGAATTTACGGAACCGCATGGCCATCGCAGGATGAACTCAACGCCTACCTAGAGTTGTTGGCGGAGGCAGAGAAACGAGATCACCGACGACTGGGTACCGAACTTGATCTCTTCTCATTTCCAGAAGAGATCGGATCAGGCTTAGCGGTATTCCATCCCAAGGGCGGAATTGTTCGTCGTGCAATGGAGGATTACTCACGCATCCGCCATGAAGAGGAGAATTACGAGTTTGTTTACTCGCCACACATAACTAAAGCGGCGTTGTTTGAAACCTCTGGTCACCTTCAGTGGTACGCCGAAGGCATGTATCCACCAATGATTCTGGATGAAGAGTTGAATGCAGATGGCACAGTAAAGCGTGCGGGCCAGCAGTACTACATGAAGCCGATGAACTGCCCTTTCCATAACTTGATTTACAAATCCCGTGGCCGTTCATATCGCGAACTTCCTTTGCGACTGTTTGAGTTCGGAACTGTTTATCGTTACGAGAAATCGGGTGTTCTTCACGGAATTACAAGAGCCCGTGGATTCACGCAAGATGATGCACACATTTACTGCACAAAGGATCAAATGGTTGGCGAGCTAGATTCATTGCTCACCTTTGTGCTTAACCTGCTTCGTGATTATGGTCTAAATGATTTCTACCTTGAACTCTCAACAAAGAATGAGGAAAAGTTTGTTGGTGAGGATGCTGATTGGGCTGAGGCTACTGAGGCTCTACGTAAGGCAGCTACCGCCCAAAACCTAGAACTTGTTCTTGATGAAGGTGGCGCAGCTTTCTACGGACCAAAGATTTCAGTTCAGGCAAAGGATGCAATTGGTCGAACATGGCAGATGTCAACAATCCAAGTTGATTTCCAATTGCCGCAGCGATTTGAACTTGAGTATTCAGCCGCTGATGGAACACGTCAACGTCCAGTGATGATTCACCGCGCACTATTTGGTTCTATCGAACGCTTCTTTGGAGTCTTAACTGAGCATTACAGCGGTGCGTTTCCACCATGGTTAGCTCCAGTACAAGCGATCGGCATTCCGGTTGCAGATACCTTTGCCGATTACTTAGGCGATGTAATGAAGCAAATGCGCAAGGCCGGGATCCGAGCTGAGCTAGATGCATCAGATGATCGTATGCAGAAGAAGGTGCGCAATGCGCAGATGCAAAAGATTCCATTTATGGTGATCGCGGGTGAAGAGGATCAAAAGGCTGGTGCGGTCTCTTTCCGATACCGCAATGGTGAGCAGAAGAATGGAATCCCAATTGCAGATGCGATAGCTGAGATCAAAAAGGTCGTAGCTGAGCGAACTCAGGTGTAATTGGTGTCTCACGAAATTAATGGTGCGGGAATGCCAGATGGTTGGCAAAGGTTATGGGCCCCACATCGTTTGGAGTATCTGCGTGGAGAGAATAGACCGTTAGCGGGCAATGATGTTTCCTGCCCGTTCTGTGAAATCCCTTTGATGAATGATCAGGAAGGTTTGATTGTTCATCGCGGCGAAAACGCCTACGTTGTTATGAACCTTTATCCATACAATCCTGGACATCTCTTGATCTGCGCTTTTAGGCATGTTGCAGACTTAACCGATCTATCCGATGACGAGAGAAATGAAATCTCGGAATTAACCTCACACGCCATGAAAACGGTTCGCAAAGTTTCAGCTCCTGAAGGTTTTAATCTAGGCATGAATCAAGGCGCAGTTTCAGGAGCAGGGGTTGCTGCGCATATTCACCAACATGTTGTTCCACGCTGGAGTGGTGATGCTAACTTCATGCCGATTATCGGTAAGACAAAGGTTTTGCCTCAACTACTTCATTTGACGCGAGATGAGATTGCAGCTGCTTGGTAATTAGTTCAGCTGTTCAATGTAACGATTAACAATATCTACGCCGATTCCTCTTTCGATCCACAAAGGAATCGCCGGAAAAAGCAGACCGGCAGGAAAGGCTTGATCTCCCGAGCTTTGCACCAACTCTAGATACTCATCTCGAAACTCTTGAACAAGGGTTTGATGCTCAGGATCACTCATTCGAGAGGTTGGGGGATTAGTTGAGTAATCAATGATTGATAAATCTTGCATGGAGATCAGGGCTATGGGTAAACCAGCTTCATCATGTAAAACTAAAAATGGGGTTGCCATTGGCGAAAAGACTCGATTTGCAATCATCACCGCATCATCAAAATCAGCCTCTTGTTTTTCTAGATGGGTTACAACAACTAACCGTGGTATCTGAAACTCATCGAGGGCTTCCCAGAGCGCAATCGTTTCTTGATCGACTCCAGCTGAGGGATTGATTGCAAAAATCGCTAAATCGCTCTCGCTGTGAGCTTCTTGGGCAAAGAGCGCATCAAAGGTATGAGCAACCTGCTCAGGCTCAGCGCTGGCATGGCCATAAACGTGAATCGTGGCCTTGGTGATTTGTGTTTGCACTGGCTCAGCCTACGATGGTCCTTGATGTTAAGCGCACGTTTAAAGCCAGCTGTCACTCGGATAATTACACCGGTGGCCGCCTTTGCCCTGCGCCGAGGGGTTACTCCAAATGCTGTCACATGGGTGGGGGCTATAGGCGTAGTGATCTGTGCTTTGTACTTCTATCCACGTGGTGATTTTTTCATCGGCACCCTAGCGATTTGTCTGCTCGCACTAAGCGATCTTTTTGATGGCACGATGGCGAGGCTATCTAATAAGGGTTCTAGTCAATGGGGAGGATTCTTAGACTCGACTATTGATCGAATCACTGATTCGGCAATTTTGTTGGGTGTCTCGATCTACTTGATCAATCGCGAGGATCAACTGGCGTATGTAGTTCTTGCAACACTTATAACGGGTTTATTAGTTCCATATGTGCGCGCAAAGGCGGAGAGTTTCGGAATTGCTTGTTCAGGGGGAGTCGCAGAGCGAACTGAGCGGTTGATCATTTCGCTGACAGCTATAGGGTTTAATGGTTTGGGTGTGCCATATATTTTGGCAATCGGAATGTGGCTGCTTGCGATTCTTGGACTCTTCACCGTGATTCAGAGACTGTCTCTTATACACATCTGACGCTGCCGACGATCTACTCTGTGTAG
>CALMBJ010000103.1 GCA_937860175.1 uncultured Actinomycetes bacterium | reverse complement strand
TACACAGAGTAGATCGTCGGCAGCGTCAGATGTGTATAAGAGACAGCCACTACTCAATGAGTACCTCCACTATCGAACCGTTGATGTTTCATCCATTAAAGAGTTAACGCGGCGCTGGTTTCCAAAGGCGTACTTTGCGGCTCCGGCAAAAACCGGTAACCACAGAGCCCTGGGTGATATTCAAGATTCCATCGCCGAACTGGCGTATTACCGCCAAACCGTCTTTATCTCCGCGCAAAATGAGGGAACAACCACCGCTTAACAGCGGGTAGACTTAGCAACACATGGTGGACGTAGCTCAGCTGGTAGAGCACCCGGTTGTGGTCCGGGATGTCGCGGGTTCGAGCCCCGTCGTTCACCCCAAGTTTTAAAATAGGCACGACCCTTGCACCAATAAGTAGAGAGCCGGACTGAAATGATTTTCGACGTCGTTGTTGAAATCCCAGCGGGATCACGTAACAAGTACGAGATCGACCACATCACCGGTGAGGTGCGCTTAGATCGCATGCTCTTCACATCAACTCGCTACCCATACGACTATGGCTTTGTAAAAAACACCTTGTCGCAAGATGGCGATCCGCTAGATGCGCTGATTATGTTGGATGAGCCAACATTCCCAGGGTGCGTAGTTTCTTGTCGTGTAATTGGCATGCTCAATATGACTGATGAAGCTGGCGGAGATGACAAGTTGCTCTGCGTTGCAGCAGGTGATGTTCGCAAGTCATATCTACAAGATTTAAATGATGTGCCTGCTTATGAGTTATCTGAAATTAAGCACTTTTTTGAGGTGTATAAAACTCTAGAGCCAGGCAAGTCTGTACAAGGTGGCGAGTGGGTTGGACATGATGCAGCAGAGCTTGAAATTAACGCTTCATACAAGCGTTTCAAGGATAGCCACTAAGAGCTAGGCAGTTGCTTTTCGGGGCAGCTCTTCAAGATTCGAATCATCGCCTCTTTTTCTGGTGCGGTAAACCACAACTTGTATTTCAACTTCACTGCAATCTGTCGTGAAACATAATCACATCTAAAACTCTTTAATGGTGGCAACCAAGTTGCCGCATCCCCGTCACCCTTTTGAGAATTCAAACGCCCCTTAACCGCCAACAAATTCAAAGGATCATTTGCAAAAGCGGTCCGCTCTCTAATAGACAACTTAAACGCTCCCGTTTGCCAGGCATTAGATAACGCAACCACATGGTCGATTTGAACCTCCATGCTGCTGACATTGCCTCGGACAAAGTTGATGGTCTCCCCCGAGAATGGATCAATCAAGGTTCCAGACAAGACAACGCATTGGCGGCTCTTTTCTCTGAAAATCTCCCCCGTTAAATCTCGCTTCAAAATATCGTTACGTGTATCGCAACCATTGC
>CALMBJ010000102.1 GCA_937860175.1 uncultured Actinomycetes bacterium | reverse complement strand
GATAACTGTGTGATCGAAGCTGGAACTTACATAACAGCTGCTGCAAAGGTTAAGTTGCCAGATGGCGAAGTAGTTAAGGCCGGAAAGCTCTCGGGGGCAAGCAACCTGCTGTTCCGTCGCAACTCACTTGATGGATCCCTTGAAGTTGTATTACGGACTGGGAGTTGGGGTGGGCTCAACAGCGTTTTGCACGCTAACTAAATCAAAGTAGGCAGATGGAATCTTTGTTCTGCTTCTAAAGGTTTCACCGCGCAGTGTTCTTTGAATACCCGTGCTTGATGTTGCTCTGATTGATGCAACAGTTCCACTTAAGTTCTTTGAGATAACTTCAAGAGTAATTACATCAGGTAAAGCAAAGGCAAGAGCCACTGATGCTTGAGTTACTGAGCGTTTCCAGCTAAAAAACCTTGGATTGATTTTTGGATCTAAGCTTCCTGGATCAGGAACAATCTGCGTGAAGGCACGCACACTTCCCCAGGCGTTAACTGCGGTTTCAGTCAAGCCACCCGTTGAACTTCCAAAGAATGCAGCGATCGGAAGATTGTTTTGGGTAATAGTTAATCCAGCGGTATTAGTAACAGCTGCAGTCCAGAACTTACCCCAGCCTCCTCTTTCAGTTTCCTTTGCATATCCAAGAAACTTTTGGTCGGAAATCTCACCGTACAAATCACAGTCGCAAGCGCCGCGATAAATTCCAGCTTTACTTAAGGCATATGTTCTAGAAGCGATTGCTTGTGCCTCCAGCGCAGCTGCTGGCCATGAGGATGGAACCTCACCTATTCCCCATAGGTACTCATCAGCTAAACGCACTGAGTTGGTGATTTCCAATCTGAAACCTAATGTCGATGCTCTCACCGCTCTGAACTGCATCTGTCCATACCGATATCTGGCGGTTGCATTTGAGTGAGTAAGTGAAACTACTCCATCAACTCCTGGCAGATAACGAGTACCGCTCCAGCGAACTGTAAAAACTCTATTCCTTGGCAAACTTGTTACCTGCTTACCAGCAACAACACTGGGTACAACCGTTGATCCAAGAATTGAAAAGTTCAATGAACTTTTCACGGGCACAACTGCAAGTGGAATGACATCTTGAGCATCGCCTATGTCTCCGCTAAATATCTGCAAAGTTGCATCAGGTGTTGCCGTTGCAATTCGTGCGGTACTTAGCAAGTGCCCAACATTGACTCGCAATATCTTTGAATCATCCATGGGTTGAATAACTACATCCTTGTAGTAGTAATTCAGAATTGCCGTTGCGGTTTCTCCAGCTAGCGCTTTTGAACGTGCACCTATTTGGCTAAGTCCTACTCCATGCCCATAACCAGCACCGGTAATTGCAAACTCAGTTGGAACAACAACAGCAGAGGCTTGTGGTGGGGCAATCATTGCAAAGGACAATAGCAAAACTAAAGGTTTAAACATCCTCATCAATTGCTGCACTCTTTCCAAGGTGTAGAAACTCTTGATAAGCATCTATTACTTGATTTGGTTCGCCCCGCTGAATCAACTGGCCCTTATGCAACCAGGCAACATCATTACAAGTCTCACGCAATGTTTGCATCGCGTGACTGACAAGAATTAATGCTCGTTGATCACTGCGCAGTTCTTTGACCCGATTGAGACTTTTTTCCTTAAACTTTGCATCGCCGGTACTAAGAGCCTCATCAATAATCAAAATATCTGGCCGCACTGTTGCCGCTACTGAAAAAGCTAGCCGCGCATACATGCCTGATGAGTATGTTCGCATTGGGGCATCGATCGCCTCGCCTAGTTCAGAAAAATCTGCGATCTCATCGAAGTGGCCTTCGATCTCTTCACGCGACATTCCAGCTGCTAATCCACCTAAAAAGACATTGTCTCGCCCCGACATTGATGGGTTAAAGCCAACACCTAAAGCCAACAAGGTGCTGACAGATCCGTAGACCTCAATGCGTCCCTGTGTTGGGGGCAAAATTCCTGCAACACAACGCATCAATGATGACTTGCCGGCACCGTTGGTACCAATTACACCTAAAACTTGTCCGTATTCAATATCGAGATTGATGTCGTCAAGTGCGCGAACAACCCGTGTTTGTTTTCCACCGCGACCAAGCGCCTTTACGCGCGCCTTTAGAGTTGGCCTGCGATCAATTGCAGTGGTGTATGTAAGCCCAACATTTTTGATCGAAACTGCGAGCTCATTAGTCTTTTGAAGTTTAGAGGCGGACAGCGAACTCACGCTCCCTCGACAAGAAGAAGTAAGTACCAATGAAGAAGATACCCGTAGCCCAGGCTAATCCCTGAAGCATGCTTGATGTTTGAGGCACTTCTCCATGCACTAAAGCGCGAGACCATGAATCCAAAATTGGGAACAACGGGTTCACAATCTCTAGCGCCTTGAGGTTTGGATTTAAAGCAGATGCTTCATACAAAATCGGAGACAAGTACAAAAGTGTTCTTGTTAGATATGGCAAGAAGCTCGCAATATCTCTGAAGTAAACATTGATGCATGAGATCGTAATTGAAAGTCCCAATGCAAGAAAAAGAGTGATCATCAAAATCGGAATCGCCCACAACATTTCAATTGAAAATTGTGATCCCATAATCGCTTTGATAACCAAAAAGACAATAAGGGTTGGGATGAATTTAAAGATTGCGATTACAACAGCCGAAATAGGCAACATGATTCGCGGGAAAGCTGTATTCAAGATTAAGCGTTGTCCGGCTGTAATTGACTTGACGCCACCAGTAAGTGAGTTTGCCACCAAGTAAAAGAGGAAAAGGCTTGCGGTTAGGTGTACATATCGTGCGCTATCGGTAGTTCCGCCGATAATTACAATCAAAATAAAGTAAACGCCTGAAAGCAATAGTGGGTTTAGCACCAACCACATCTGGCCAAAAACAGAGTCAAAATGCTGCTCACGTAGTTCAGATTTTGAGTACTCAGAGATAAAGGTTCTGCGCGACCAGAGCGATTTCCAGTACTTGCCGAGCTTAGGCAGGCCGGCTCTAAACGGCTCATAAACCTGCAATGGAGTGCTCACGGATGCAAGGTTACCGCAGGGGCTAGCGACTTCGGCGATGTAAGAAATCCAAGCCCCCATGAAATGTGCATTGTGAGCAAAATTGTAGGTAAACAAAGAGTTTCACCCATGCTCTTACCAATAACTACCGAAGATCCCAGGATAAACACCGAATAAACAAGTGCCGGAATAAAGAAGATTGGAGATGCAACCGCCCCTAAAAGGATGGATGCCGTGGTGGCAAGAACGGTAAATGGAGGTGCAAGATATCTGTAATTAATTGTCCCTTGATGTCTGCGGGAAACTACGCGCCTCCAACGTCCGTATTCAAAGTACTGTTTTGCGAGCGCTTTAACCGTTGAGCGAGGGCGATATGTAACTGTTAAACGTGGATCAAAGTAAATCAAGCCACCATTTTCACGCAGACGAAAGTTTAATTCCCAGTCCTGCGCTCGAGTAAATCTTTCATCAAAACCTCCAACAGCAATTAGCGCCTCTTTTCTGAAACACCCGAGGTACACAGTGTCTGATTCTCCAGCGCCTCCCCCCGTATGAAAACGAGATGCACCAACACCAAGCGGGCTTCTCATGGCACGAGCAACTGAACGCTCAAATAAAGAAAGACCCTCTGCAGCCATTACTCCGCCTACATTTACCGCACCGGTCTCATTGAGAATCTGAAAAGCTGTTTCGCAGTAATCAATTGGAATTTGCGAGTGGCCATCTACACGAACGATGATCGCGTAGCGAGATGCAGCTATTGCTCGGTTGAGTCCTGCAGCTGTTCTTCCAGTTGGATTCTCAACTACAACTACCCT
>CALMBJ010000101.1 GCA_937860175.1 uncultured Actinomycetes bacterium | reverse complement strand
GTTTAGATCAAACCCACCGAACTCCTTGCGTAGCGAGTAGAAGGTTTGAGCCGAAATGAAAGTTAAGAAAATTACTCCCGTCCACTTGAGAATCAAATATGCACGCTCTGACTCGGTGAAAACCGCCGATAATCCGATGGCACTTGAAACACTCCAGATCATAATTCCCAGACAGTTTCCTATTGAGGACAAAAGTGCGGCTTTGGGACCACCAATGATTGATTGGCGTAGCACCATGGCAACTCCCTGACCGGGAACCATTACCAATAATGCGGTAGCAAAGATGAAGGAAGGAAGGTTTTCTAACATCGCAGGCATCTTTACTTTCTGCGGGGCCGAACCATTAGTTCATCAAGACCGATTCTATTTGCGCCAAAATCATTTACTGGTGAATCGCTGGGATAACCAATGGCTATGCCACACAGCAAACGGTAATCCTTTGAGATTTCAAACTCTTCACGAACAACATCCTCCCAAACTCCGACCGCACCTTGAGCACAGGTACCTAACCCATGAGCATGCGCCGACAGCATCAGATTTTGCATCATTAGCCCAGCATCCGATGCGGCGTAGATGTGAAGACTCTTGTGAACAAAAACAAAGATCTCAACTGGTGCGCCAAAGAATGAATAATTCTTAGCCCACTGCTTATCACGTGCATCTTTGTCGCCTCTTTGAACACCAAAGACTTCATAAAGCTCTTTGCCTAATCGTTCTGCTCGTGGCTTAAGTTCTGATGGGTATGGCTTGGCGATTGATCGATTACTAGTCGGCAGCCCATATCTAGAGTAAATGATGCGCAACTTATTGAGGAAACCTTTACGCATTATTTTGGATAGCACACTCCATCTAGCGAGGAACTCTGAACTGATTCGATCTCTGACATCACCAGATGCCACAGCTACTTTAAATGGTCGAGTATTGGACCAACTAGGAGCGGTGAGAGCATCTGTGAGGATCTGATCCAGAAGATCCGACGGGATAGGTGTTGATAAGAAATCACGTGTACTTCTTCGCGAGGACAGAAATTTCGAGAACTCTTCAGAAGTAGTCATTTGCCAACTTTATCTAACAGTTTTCAATACTCAGTAGTAAATGAGTTGTTTTGGTTATTTAAGTGTGGACGATACTGGGATCGAACCAGTGACCCCCACAATGTCAATGTGGTGCTCTACCGCTGAGCCAATCGTCCTAGGTGTGAGAACTATACAACAGAGAGTTATCGAGCGTAATCATCCTCGATACGCTCAATATCATCCTCGCCAAAGTAAGAACCGGTTTGTACTTCAATGAAGACAAGCTCCTGAGTTCCTTGATTTCCAATTCGATGCAGAACACCTGTCGGAACATCTACCGTTTCACCAGCAGTTTTCTCAAACACTTGTCCATCCAAGGTAACCGTGGCGACACCTGAAACGATGAACCAATGCTCTTGTCGCTTCTGGTGTCGTTGGTATGAAAGACGCGAGCCCGGAGTTACATAAATGCATTTAACTTTATGAGTTGGCCCATCTTGCAAAACTTCATAACGACCCCAAGGTCTGAATGAGTCGTCATCGATCATCATCTTTTTCCTTTGATCCAGGTTGAACACATGTTGTGTTTTAACGACAACAGTCTTGCATTAATAGTGGAGGTCGGGACGGGATTTGAACCCGTGTAGAGGGATTTGCAGTCCCTTGCCTCGCCTCTCGGCCACCCGACCATATAAATATCGCCGTCAGATTTAATTCTTCGAAGAGAGTTCAATCTAAACGGCGA
>CALMBJ010000100.1 GCA_937860175.1 uncultured Actinomycetes bacterium | reverse complement strand
AGCGCAAAGATGCCAATACCTTTTTGGTGACCTTGCCAGGTGAGAAGAAGTTGCAAACACATTGCGCACTTGTGGTGGGCGATCATTCGCTAAGCATTAACGCCTTTGTAATTCGCCGCCCCGATGACAACGCAGATCAGGTACATGCCTGGTGCATGAAGAAAAATGCATCTATGTATGGAATCGCCTTTGCCACCAATGAAATCGGCGACATCTTCTTAGTTGGCCGTTTGCCACTGTTTGCCGTTACCGACCGCGAGCTGGATCGATTAATTGGCTCGGTACTTCAGTACAGCGATAACTCATTTAATCCGCTGCTTGAACTTGGCTTTGCAAATGCGATTCGGCGTGAATGGGCCTGGAGGCTCTCACGCGGTGAGTCGCTGGCCAATTTAGATGCCTTCAAACATTTAGTTTTCTAGCTGTATTTGAATTACTGGGCAGCATTTGGTTTAGACTGTCACCATGACTAACTTTGAACTTATCCTTTTGCGCCACGGCGAATCAGAATGGAACGCTAAAAACCTTTTCACCGGTTGGGTTGATGTTCGCCTTTCAGAAAAGGGAGAAGCAGAAGCAAGCCGCGGTGGTTCAATGTTGGCAGAGCGTGGTTTGTTGCCAGATGTTCTTCACACCTCACTTTTGCGCCGTGCGATTCATACCTCGCAGTTAGCACTTGATGCATGTG
This sequence comes from uncultured Actinomycetes bacterium, assembly GCA_937860175.1. GTDB lineage: Bacteria > Actinomycetota > Actinomycetes > Nanopelagicales > Nanopelagicaceae > Planktophila. Next base: position 1,782 of record CALMBJ010000100.1, on the reverse strand, counting down.
ATCGTCACTGGATTCCAGTAAAGCGTTCATGGAGATTAAATGAACGTCATTACGGAGCGCTACAGGGCAAGGACAAGGCACAGACCTTGGCGCAGTACGGCGAGGAGCAGTTCCAACTATGGCGTCGCAGCTTTGATGTACCGCCACCACCAATTGATGACAATGATGAATTTAGCCAGGCAAAGGATGCGCGTTACGCCGATTTAGGCGCTGCTGCACCAAAGACTGAGTGCTTAAAGGATGTAATCACCCGCATGCTGCCTTACTGGGATGAAGCGATTGTGCCTGATCTAAAGGCTGGCAAGCGCGTTCTAGTAACCGCACACGGAAACTCTTTGCGTGCATTGGTAAAGCACCTTGATGGAATCTCTGATGCCGATATTGCCGGATTAAATATTCCAACCGGAATTCCGCTGTACTACAAGCTGGATGAAAACTTTAAGCCAGTTGTAAAGGGCGGCGAGTACCTAGATCCAGAGGCTGCGAAAGCTGCTATTGAAGCGGTTGCAAATCAGGGAAAGAAGTAACCGCTAGTTATTTGCAGTTGGTGATGGTGAAGGTGTCGCTGTTGTTGTCGACAAGATCGCACCACCGGTAATTCCTGAGTACTCAAGGGTGTTGTCACGAACCAAAACATCTTCTGTGAGCTCACCTGCGCGAGCAAAGAACATTGTTACTCGAACATATGTACCAGGCTTTGCACCAAAGCCAGTTAATACAGCTTTTGCGTTTGCACTTGGGCCTTCAAAGATAATTGGTGAGTTCTTAGGCAGATCCTTCTTACCTGAGTATTGAAGAACTGTGCCGTTGATCGCAACTCCGAGCAACTCATCTGCAACATCTGAAGCGCTTACAACAGTTCCGATAAGAACACCGGTTCCACCCTCTGCAGCAACCACAAGTAGGTTAACTACACGGATGTTGTTCTCTGTTGAAATAATTGAACCTTCAGAGCCATCTGTTACCTGTGCAATTCGTCGAGTCTCGGCGTTCTGGCCAGCTCCACATCCAGTTAATGAGATAGCAAGTGCTGAAATTACTATTGCAGAAAGTACGCGACGCATAGGCGCAATTGTCTCACATCGAATTAGTAGTAAAGGACGCTACTTTTACCGGGTTTTCTGATTCTCAGAATACTGGTAGAATTGACCCTCTAGCGAAGGGCATCACATGACATTTAAGGTCGGCGAAACCGTTGTTTATCCTCATCACGGGGCTGCATTAATCGAAGCTATTGAAACTCGTGTGATCAAGGGTGAAGAAAAGACCTACCTAGTGTTAAAAGTTGCTCAAGGCGATCTAACTGTCCGCGTTCCTGCAGACAATGTGGATCTTGTCGGAGTTCGTGATGTTGTTGACTCAGCTGGCCTAGACCGCGTTTTCAGCGTATTGCGTCAGCCATACACAGAAGAGCCAACAAACTGGTCCCGTCGCTACAAGGCCAACCTAGAAAAGCTTGCTTCAGGTGATGTTATTAAGGTTGCCGAAGTTGTTCGCGATCTTTACCGTCGCGATCTAGATCGTGGACTTTCAGCAGGAGAAAAGCGCATGCTCGCCAAGGCGAAGCAGATCCTAGTTTCAGAGCTGGCTCTTGCAGAGCGCACCGATGAAGAAAAGGCTGCAGTAATCCTTGACGAGGTTTTAGCTTCCTAATTTCATGACGCCTTCGCTGAAGGTTGTTGTGGCGATTACCTCGCCAATTGCTTTCCATCAATTAAAGAATCAAACGATTCTTTCTACCTGCATTCAGGCGGCGCAAAGCTTTGTGGCATCAGTTAATGG
>CALMBJ010000099.1 GCA_937860175.1 uncultured Actinomycetes bacterium | reverse complement strand
CTCGAGCAACTGAAATCAACTGAAGGCTGGAAAGGACCACGAGTGTCCAACCGATGATGCTTGGAAAAGTTCCAGAGCCGACAAAGTCAGCAAAGGTTAATTGAGGGAGCTGGCTAGCATCCCAGAGCACGACTACGCCCACAACAAAGAGGAAGCTGGTGAAAACCAGCTCCCCCTTTGCTGAGCGTTTGTTGCTAAAGGTCACAGAAGACCGATTTCTGCGTAGATTCTACGTAGGTCTCGCTCTTGGTTCTTCAACCAGGTTGAGTACCTGTTTCCAGGCAACCAGTTGCTGAACGCGTTCTGTGAGGCAAGGTAAGCCTTGTAAGACTTCGATGCGTTCACGATGTCTAGCGCACGGATAACAAGTGCTCTAGCTGCTGGTGGTGTCTGTGGAGGAAGCATGATTCCTCTCCAGTTCTGCACAACTACATCGATCTTCTTAGAAACCAAAGTTGGAGCCTTGATTCCCTTGATTGCTCGTGGTGCCGAAATTGCAAGAACACGAAGTGTTCCAGCCTTCTCAAATGCGCTGAAGTCACCGTAGCTTGAGATTGCAAACGCGTACTTTGCGTCGCTCAAGATAGCTGAAGATACAGAGCTGTTTGCTGTGTAGTTCAGGTCCTTGATGCTCAAGCCAAGAGCGTCAAACAGTTCTGCGGCGAAGTAAGTGTCAACTCCACCAACAGCGTTTCCAACAATCGCCATTGACTTTGGATCCTTCTTTAGATCTGCAACTAGCTGCTCGATTGTTGTGTACTTTGAGTCAGCCTTAACAGCGATACCGCTGTACTCCGCGTACATACGCGCAGCTGCAATTGAGTCAGATACTAGGTAACCACTCTTGGAGGTGTAAGCGCCTCCAACTTGAGCAAATCCAGTAACTGCCAACTTGCCAGACTTACCAGCCATGTCTTTATTCACGTAGCGAAGGCTGTTGCTGTAAGGGGTTAGAACTGGTGTGAGCTTTGGCTCTCTGACGGTTAGGCCTTCAGCCTTCATTGCGTCAACGATTGCCCTACCAAATCCAGCAAAACCTGAAGTTAGGGTGTTTGGAATAATCATGTCTAGGTTTCTGATTTTAGGAAGAGTGCTGTACTGCCAGACTCTCTTGCCCTTCATTCCACCAGTAGCTGCAACGCGGCAAACTAGGTTTGAGCCATCAGCCCCCCTGCCTGCTGCAACTGCACCAAGAGTTGCACACTCTGCAAGAACTGTTGCTCTTGCTGCTGCAACCGGTGCCGCATTTGCAGGCGCGGCAGTTACTCCTGTAGCAACCAGCGCAAGTGCTGTTGCTGCGATTACGATTTTTTTCACTATGTCGTGTCCTCCAGTAATGAATCGAGGACTCCCCGGCGGAAAGTCCGCTTCAGGCAAC
>CALMBJ010000098.1 GCA_937860175.1 uncultured Actinomycetes bacterium | reverse complement strand
GCCAGATAAATGGTGATTCAATTCGAATCTTTGCTGGGTGTGGAATCGTTGATGGCTCTGATCCAGAGATTGAACTAGCTGAGACTTACGCAAAGTTTGCTCCAATGCGGAGCGCGCTTACATAGAGTTCAATGAATCGTAAATAGATTTTAAGTTATCAGCGTTACCTTCACGATCTGGAACATCGCACACAACAACACTGACACCAGATACAGGTGCTTTTATCTCTGCCTCTAACTCTTTGAGGTTTGATATCTGTTTTGCTGAAATTCCCATCGACTTTGCAATCTCGGCTGGGTTAAGTCCGTGTGGAGTTCCAAACACCGTTTCAAAACCATGTGAACCTCTTTGTGGCAAGGTTGAAAAGATTCCACCACCATCATTATTGATAACAATAAATCTGCAGTTGATCTCTTCTTTATTGATCAAACCTGTTAAGTCATACAAGAATGAAAGATCACCAAGTATCGCAATTGTTGATTTGTGCGCAGTTGCAATTCCGAGTGCGGTAGAAATATTTCCATCAATGCCAGCCAAGCCTCGGTTTGCATAGGTTTCTACGCCGCTTCGTGGAACAGCAAATCCCTCAAGATCACGGATCGGACGTGAAGATGACACAAATAGAGCAGTGTCATTAGGAATTGCTGCAGCAATTGTTCGTGCAATTACCGCTTCATTCCAACCATCAAGGGCAGCAATTAACTTCTTAGTTCGTTCAGCAACTTTGTTCCAGGTTGCAATCCAGTCATCAGATTGAATGACACCCTGCAAATCTGGAAGCGAGGTAAAGACTCGATCAGCTAGGCGATCTGTATCTACCGTTGCTGTGCGCGGATCTACAACGTACTGAATCGGGCTTGACTTGATAAATGCGTTAATCGAACGAGAAAGTGTGGTTCTACCAATCACCAAAACCGATTGCGGAATCAAAGTACTTCTGATCTCCTGTGAAGTTAAGAAGATCGATGCATGAGCAACTGCATCGGGAAAAGACAATGGATCTTCTGCAATAACTGGCCAGCCAAGTACCTTGGTGAACTTGGTGATTTCCTCAACCGATAATCCGCCACGGTCATGACCGATAACAACAGCTCCGCGAGCACCTACCAGTCGAAGAGTTCCTGGCTTGGAACGATCCACAAAACTCTTAGGTGCCACCACAATCTCAGAGACCCAATCTGTTGAATCATCTGGCAGTAACGGCTCATCAAATTGCAGGTTGAGGTGAACAGGTCCTTTACGCAAACTATCGAGTGGAAGCTCCATCGGATAAACCGGGCCATCGATATCTGCAAAGTAACGAACAGCCTTTCCAAATATGCGGGCTTGCTCAGTTGTTTGATTGGCACCTGTCTTGCGCAGCATCGCTGGGCGATCAGCGGTTAATACAAGTAAAGGCGTATTTGTGTGGTGGGCCTCAAGTACAGCTGGGTGATAGTTCGCGACAGCGGTTCCACTTGTACACACAACCGCAACCGGTCTACCCGTAGCTTTGATTACACCCAATGCAAAGAACGCTGCGGTTCTTTCATCTATACGAACATGAATCTTGATTAAATTGCGTTCTGCTGCTGCAAAAAATGCGAGCGACAGAGGCGCATTGCGTGAACCAGGTGAAATAACAACATCTGTGATTCCGGATTCAATTATCTGACGTACTACTACGCGTGCTAGCGAGGTTGAGTTATTCACTTCAGCAGCTCCGCGGTTCTCATGATCCGATTCTTCCACCATTCAAAGCGATCCGGTGCCACATCTAAACCAGCTAACTGTGGTTCAAACTCTGAAATCTGCATCATTCCATCAGTAATCGGCAAATGAGCAACATCTTTTGCCAAAAGTGATCCTGTTCCAAGACCACAGTCAAAGCTCATCTCTTCAAAGGATGCAGCAAGAGTTAATCCGTAATTAATACCAACAGCACTCTCTAGCGCGCTAGAAACTACTACAGGTAATTTGTGATGTTGCGCGATCGCATGTGCTCTTTTAATTCCGCCCAGCGGTTGAACCTTGAGCATCACAATATCTACCGCGCCTTGTAAATCCAGCGCAAATGGATCTGGTGACTTTCGAATTACTTCATCAGCTGCGATTTTTAATGGAATACGGATCTTGCTCTTTAATTCACGTAACTCATCCAAAGTTGCACACGGTTGTTCTACATATTCAAATGGTCCAACATTTTCGTAGAAGGCGTACAGATTGGTAAGGGCTTGCTCAACGCTCCAAAGGCCATTTACATCTATACGAATATTTACTTTGCGACCTAGTGAACGAATTCTTGCCAGCCGGACAATATCCTCGCTGAGGTTGTCGCCAACTTTAACTTTGTAGGTTTTTACGCCCGGATATGAAGTGACTAGATCTTCAATAACTTTCTTTTCGTTGGATGCTGGAATCGTTCCATTGACCGCGACAGCGCTGCGAAAAAGCCTTGGTCTTGGCTGTGTTGCCGCCTCGATTGCACTTGCTAACCAATGTGATGATTCAGCGTCATCGTATTCAAGAAAGGGAGAAAACTCCCCCCATCCATATTCACCTTTAAACAAAGCAACTTCGCGAACTGTTATGCCACGAAAACTTGTTTTCATTGGCAGCGCAATTACGCGCAGAGTGTCGAGAAGTTGTTGATCCATAAATTAAGGTCGCTTTGGAAATTTTCCGAAGTCAGGCTTGCGCTTTTGCTGATACGCATCGCGACCCTCTTGACCTTCTTCTGTCATGTAGAACAAAAGGGTTGCATCGCCTGCTAGTTGTTGTACACCAGCTAAACCATCTGTTGCTGCATTCAAACTTGCCTTGAGCAAACGCAAGGCCATTGGTGAGTTGCGTAGCATTTCGCGACACCACGAAACAGTTTCAGCTTCGAGCTCTGCGACAGGTACAACTGTGTTTACTAATCCCATGTCTAACGCCTCTTGTGCGTTGTACTCGCGGGTCATAAACCAAATTTCACGTGCCTTCTTTTGTCCAACATGTTCAGCCAGAAGACCAGCACCATATCCGCCATCAAAAGATCCAACCATGGGACCTGTCTGACCAAACTTTGCGTTGTCTGCTGCAACGGTTAAATCGCAAACAACATGAAGTACATGTCCGCCGCCAATTGCCCAACCTGCAACCATCGCAACGATTGGTTTTGGTGTGCGACGAATCTGCACTTGAAGATCTAGAACATTGAGGCGACCGATTCCCTTTTTCGCCAACTTGTCTTCGCCTAGGTAACCATCATCGCCACGAACGCTGATATCTCCGCCGGAGCAAAAAGCTTCGGTGCCTTCGCCGGTAAAGATAATGACGCCGACCTCTTCATTGTCACGTGCCAAATTAAAGGCTTCGATCAACTCAATAATTGTTTGTGGACGAAAGGCGTTGCGCACCTGTGGTCGGTTGATGGTGATCTTGGCGATTCCATCGCCCATTTGATATCTGATATCTACGAAATCTTCTCCACCGGGTGCGGTCACCCATTGTGGAATCTCACGGCTACCAAATTCGCGCTTGATCGGCTTGCTCACATTTCCTCCATCGTCGTTGCTAGCGATAGCCTACGACGGCAATGGATAACTCGTCACAACGAAAAATTCTGCGGGTGAGCCCTGCATGCGAACTTCCTCAATTAGCGAGGGACATCACAGCAGCTCTCGCGGTAATGGCCCCACCCTTGGATTTGGTGAGGTGAGTTCTGAGAC
>CALMBJ010000097.1 GCA_937860175.1 uncultured Actinomycetes bacterium | reverse complement strand
TTCCATATGTCAGGCCGAGCAAAAATGATCCAATGATGTTTACCGTAAAGATTCCATAAGGCTGTGTGGTGTATTTGCGGATCCATTGATCAACAACAAAACGCAGTGGGCCACCAACTGCCGCACCTAAGAGAATCAACGCCATATTCATGAGCGCACCGGAATTAGTTTTCGAGCGACAGGAAGAACAACAATTACCGCAATGAGTGAGAGAAATACATTTTGTGCCAGAAAGAGCATGCCGCCTTCGATTGGTTCAAGCGCATTTGCAGTTACCGCTGAAAAAGTTGTAAATCCTGCACAAAATCCAGGTAGTAAAAGTAGGCGTAATTGGCTGATTCCGCGGCGTTCCATCAACACCAAGAGCGCTGAAGCAAGCGCTACACCTGCGACATTTGCGATTAGTGTTCCTTGACGATCATCGGGAAAGAATTCGCCGATTCCGTACCGCGCCAGTGTTCCTGCTACCCCGCCAAGTGAAACTAGCGCTAAGGATTTCAGTTGGGCAACGCTTTCTTACCAAAGCCAGAGACAACACGAGTAACGATAGAGATTACAACCGCTGCAAAGATCGCTGACCAAAAACTGCTTATATCCAAGCTGTCGCTCCAACGTGCAAGCAGCATCAAGATCGCCGCATTAACAACAACTAGAAATAAACCTAGCGTCAGAATTACAGCAGGAAGTGTCAGAAGCTTGAGAAGTGATCCGAGGGTTGCGTTAAGCAAACCAAACAAGAGCGCAACCCATAAATAGGTTGTGAACCCGCCCTTAACATCGATTCCGGGAATCAACGCAGTTGCTACCCAAAAAGATAAGGCAAGTGCTGCCCAACGAACCAATAACTTCATGAAGAAATTATAGGCCCTCGCGCTTGCGAATCTTTGATCCCAACCAACGAACTGGATCGTATTTGATGTCAGCAACGCGCTCCTTCATAGGAATGATCGCGTTATCGGTGATCTTGATGTGCTCTGGGCAAACCTCGGTACAGCACTTTGTGATGTTACACATTCCGAGACCATGCTCTTCTTGTGCCGCCTTCTTGCGATTCTTCAAGGTATCGAGCGGGTGCATATCTAGCTCTGCGATACGGATAAAGAAGCGTGGGCCAGCAAAAGATTTCTTGTTCTCTTCATGGTCACGCACAACGTGGCAAACATCTTGGCAAAGGAAGCACTCGATGCACTTACGGAACTCTTGTGAGCGCTCTACATCGATCTGCTCCATGCGAGCCTCACCTGGAGCAAGGTTCTTTGGGTGCTCGTAAGCAGGTACTTCCATAGCCTTTTTGTAGTTAAAAGAGACATCTGTAACTAGGTCTTTGATGATTGGGAATGCACGAAGTGGTGTGACAGTGATTGTCTCTTCCTCACCAAATGATGCAACCTGTGTCATACATGCAAGACGAGGCCTTCCGTTGATCTCCATTGAACAAGATCCACACTTACCAGCCTTACAGTTCCAGCGAACAGCAAGGTCACCCATCTGTGTTGCTTGAACACGGTGAATTACATCGAGGACTACTTCACCTTCGTTAGCCTCAACAACAACATCTTTGAGGCCGCCATCAGTTGAATCTCCACGCCAAATGCGAAGTTTAATATTGCGCGCCATTAGTTGGAACCGCCTTTCGAAACTTCTTCCGGTGTCATGTATTTCTCCAGCTCGTGAACATCAAAGAGTTCAAAGAGTTCTTTAGGCATTGGAGGCAATGCTTGCTTGCGAACATTTACCTTTTCGCCATCAAATGATGAGATGTGGTTGACCTGACGCCATTCATTGCTCATCATTTGATGGCGAAAAGGTAAATGTTCGCAAGCAAGCGTTGCCTCCAATGCCTAAAGA
>CALMBJ010000096.1 GCA_937860175.1 uncultured Actinomycetes bacterium | reverse complement strand
CAATATCCAGTGACTCTGGGAAGCTGTAGTACGGACGAATCTGCTGAAGTTGTCTAAATGTTGCTGACAAAACATTTGGATCCATCAAACGAATATTGGCGATTGTTGCAGCATCATCTGCCAGCTGGCCGGTATTTGTTGAGTCGGTAGCTTGGTAATCCTTAACGGTCACATTGTCGATTCCATATGCAGCGCGGGTTGCATCGATATTGCGCTGAATAAATGGAGCCTCCTTTGAAGACTCACTTGGCTTTACCTGGAACTGCTGAATCGCACCTGGGTAGAGACCTGCAATCAGTACAGATGAGACCACCAAGAGCGCTGTACCTGCTGCTGGAAGTACCCACGAGCGTCGAACAATATTTGCAAAGAAGAGAAGTGAACAGACGATTGCAATTCCAGTCAGAATCGCCTTGGCAGGAAGAACCGCGTTCACATCTGTGTAGGTAAGACCGGTAATCAGACGACTTTCCTTAAGTGCGAGTGCGTAACGATCAAACCAGTAAGCAACCGCCTTAAGCAGTACAACTAAACCTAGAAGTACTGAAAGCTGTACGCGAGCTGCAACGGTGGTGCGATCCTCTCGAACCTGTAGACGAATTCCACCGTAGAGGTAGTGCACCGCAACTGATCCAAGGATTGCAAGAACTAATGTTGAGATTCCCCACGAGATCAAGGTCTGCCAGAAAGGTAAACGGAAAGCAAAGAAGGAGATATCCATGTTGAACTGTGGATCCTTAACACCAAATGGTGTTGAGTTTCTAAATTGCAACCAGGTACTCCACATTTGAGAGCCAGCTGTTCCTGCGAAGTAGAACAGTGCGATGCTCAAACCGATAACAAGTGGACGACGAATTGGTTCAACTTGTGAGCGATAACGCTCAAGATTATCTGCCTCAACTGTTACTGGTACATACAGTGGGCGACGCTTGTATGCCAACAAAACATTGAACATCACAATGAAAGAGGTCAATAAACCTGCAACAACAAAGAGTGCTGCCTTTGTTGTCAAAATTGTTGACCAGGTCTCAGTGAAGTCAACTGATTTGAACCATAACCAATCAGCGTAAAAACCACTGAGCGCTGTAAAGAGCAGAGCAGTGATTACAAGAATTCCAGCGGTGATCGCTAGGGGACTCTTGCGTGCATTGAATTGGAAGGGTGGGCGTTGAAACTGTGGGTTATTCGTCATGGGGCAAAGTTATCGCAAGGGGAATTGAGCCACCAATTCAAGGGCTCTAAGCAGGCTCTAAGGTTGAAACTACTTTCTTGAGCGCTCCAAGTAGTTAATTGCTTGGGCCAAGGTGGCAACCGTTACCACCTTTATGCCTTCTGGAACGTTACTGATCTCCTGAGCGTTATCTACTGGCGCAAAGAAAATCGTGGCTCCGACCTTTTGAGCCGAGGTGATTTTTTCATTGATTCCACCGATAGAGCCAACGACTCCACGATCGGTAATTGTTCCTGTTCCTGCAATGTGGCGACCCTGTAGTAAATCCTGTTCAGTGAGCAACTCCACCAGACCTATGGCGAAAACCAAACCACCACTTGGGCCACCTGTTTCTCCAACCTTAAAATTAATCTTCTTAACATCTAATTGTTGTGCGCGTTCAACTCCGACCGCCGCTGTACTTGCCATGATTTCTGGATGCTGTCTCTTATACACATCTGACGCTGCCG
>CALMBJ010000095.1 GCA_937860175.1 uncultured Actinomycetes bacterium | reverse complement strand
TGATTGGCGTTCGCTGTACCTATACGCCGTTTGCTTGATTACTTTGCTAGTTGTCTTATTTTCAACTGTTGCACTTATCAACGCAATTATGAATGCGGTTTTCCCAGATCCTGCCTATATTGATGTGTACGCCAAGCCTGAAAACGCTCCTTCTGCAGAACTAATGGCGCAGCAAGAGGAGAACAATCAGATTCAGGCGATTAAGAACATCTTTTCCTCATTCACAACGATAGCAATCGCTGCACCGTTGTACCTGTATCACTGGCGCCAGACTAAAAAGTCTGCTTAATTATCCGATTAGTTCGCGATTACGTTTAACTTCGCGCTCGTGATTGCAAGGACGCTCGGTATGAGTGTCGTAGCAAGGATCGCATAACAAAACTAATTGGTGGCACTCTGCTTTCTGGCAGTTTCTAAACTGCTTGGTTGCGCCCTTGCACTCAGCGCATTCGCCAATCAACTTGGTGTGATCGCTGAAATCTATTGTTAGGCGATCATCAAATGTGTAAAGAGAGCCTTCCCATAGGCCGTCATCGCCAAACTTGTTTCCGTAGCGAACAATGCCACCCTTGATCTGATAAACCTCTTTAAAGCCACGGTTCTTCATAACAACCGACAAGATCTCGCAACGAATACCACCTGTGCAGTAGGTAACGATCGGTTTATCCTTCATGTGGTCGTATTTGCCGCTTTCAATTTCAGCCACAAAGTCATGTGATGTCTCTACATCTGGAACAACCGCATCCTTGAACTTTCCAACCTTTGCTTCAAAAGCGTTACGGCCATCGAAGAAAACAACCTCATCGCCGCGCTCTTCAACAAGCTTGTTAACCTCTTCTGGACGTAGATGAACGCCACCACCAATAACTCCGTTGGCATCTACTTTAATCTCACCTGGGTTACCAAAGGCAACTAGCTCTGGACGAATCTTGATCTTTAGCTTTGGAAAATCCTGACCAGTTCCATCAGACCATTTGAAATCGATCTTCTTAAATCCTGGGTAAGCCTTGGTTGCCTTCACATACTTCTTGAGATCTTCCATCTTGCCGCCCAAAGTTCCATTGATGCCATGAGGCGAAACAATGATGCGACCTTTGATGCCAAGGGACTCGCAGAGCGCCTTCTGCCACAGCTTTACGGCATCAGTATCTGCAATCGGCGCAAAGCCGTAATACAGAATTACCTTGTCGAGATCCATACCCGCATTCTAACGCGGGGGATGGTTAGACTAAAAACTATGAAAAGGCTACGCGGGTTAATA
>CALMBJ010000094.1 GCA_937860175.1 uncultured Actinomycetes bacterium | reverse complement strand
GATGTGTATAAGAGACAGGTGCTATCCCCGTGCTTTTTTCTGTTTTGCTCTACTTCTAGGAGTAAACATGCTCTTGTATTGATTCACTATTTCAATACTGAAACGGGAGAGAGAAAATGAAGAGACGGACATTTGACAAGCTAGTTTCCTTTGTCGGATTAGGATTTGCGATACTACTTTTTATCTTTGCAGGATTACTGAACTACGGAGCAAGTTTTGCTAATGAGAATGTTCAAACTCAATTAGAGAATCAAAACATAGCCTTTCCTGCAGAAGAAGGGTTGCCAGCTAATACAAAGGTTCAACTGATGAAGTGGGCTGGTATGCAGGTGACCAGCGGTGAAATGGCAAGAGATTACTCAGATCTCTATATCTTGGAACATATGAACGCTTCCTCTACAGCGGTCATGGGGAAAGCTGCAACATACTCCGAGGTTTCAGCGGCATACATGGGACTAGTTAGAGGTGGTAGCGCAGACACAGCAAAGATTGCCCAGCTTGGAGATCTCCGACAGACCTTGTTCATGGGCAACACTCTTCGCGGCATGCTTCTACAAGCTTATGCGTTCGGCATTTTTGGTGTTGTTGCAGGATACGCAGCTCTTGCTTCTTTGCTAGGTGGATTACTTTTCCTTCTACTTGCAATAGCTGGCTTTGCACACATTCGTCGCACTCCTGAGGATGCGATGATTTAACCCTCAACTCTCCGTGAGGGTTGAAAAAACGCCCCTGGGTTTTCCCAGGGGCGTTTTTCTTTACAACTTTTCTAGATTTTTATCGCTCTAGCTTTCCTGCGATGAAATCCTCAGTCTTTGTATGAGCTGCCTCATCTGTGTACTGAGTTGGAGGTGTCTTCATAAAGTAACTTGATGGTGAAAGCAGGGCTCCACCAATCTTGCGATCAAGACCGATCTTTGCGCAACGAAGCGCATCGATGATTACACCCGCTGAGTTTGGTGAATCCCAAACCTCTAGCTTGTACTCAAGGTTCAGAGGAACATCGCCAAATGCACGGCCTTCGAGGCGAACGTAGGCCCACTTGCGATCATCAAGCCATGGAATGTAATCCGATGGTCCGATGTGAACATTCTTCTCACCAAGATCGTGGTGTAGCTGAGATGTCACAGAGTTAGTCTTTGAAATCTTCTTGGATTCAAGGCGATCACGCTCGAGCATGTTCTTGAAGTCCATGTTTCCACCAACATTGAGCTGGTATGTGCGATCAAGGTGAACGCCACGATCCTGGAACAACTTGGCCATGATGCGGTGAGTGATGGTCGCACCAACCTGGCTCTTAATGTCATCTCCAACGATTGGCAATCCTGCATCGGCAAACTTCTTCTCCCACACTGGGTCTGAAGCGATGAATACTGGAAGTGCGTTTACAAAGGCGCATCCGGCATCAATTGCACACTGCGCGTAGTACTTTGCAGCTGTCTCAGAACCTACAGGTAGGTAGCAGATCAAAACATCGATCTGCTCATCCTTAAGGACCTGAACTACATCTACAGCAGGAGCATCTGACTCCTTGATTGTCTCGCGGTAGTACTTGCCGAGACCATCATTTGTAACACCACGCAAAACTGGAACACCAGTCTTTGGGACATCACTAAACTTAATTGTGTTGTTCTCGCTTGCCCAGATTGCATCTGCAAGATCGAGTCCAACCTTCTTAGCATCCACATCGAAGGCTGCAACAAACTTGATGCTAGAGATGTGGTATCCCCCAACAACAGCGTGCATAAGACCTGGGATCTCTTGGTCAACAGGAGCGTTCTTGTAGTACTCAACGCCCTGGACTAATGAGTTAGCGCAGTTTCCAACGCCAACAATTGCAACACGGATGTCGCCTTTACCGGTTGTGATATTCACTCTATTTCCTCTCGGTTTTGATCATGTCTTCCAGCCAAGCGATCTCTCGATCAGCTGTCTCCAGTGAATGACGTCGCCACTCCTCCAGATATTTGTCGATACCAACAGGTGACTTCTCGAGTTCACCACGAAGGATCTCGGCTTTCTCCTTAAGGCGACGATGGCGCCCCTCAAGAATTCTTACTCTGTTCTTTGCAGATGTTGGAGAGAAGAAGGCAAAGCG
>CALMBJ010000093.1 GCA_937860175.1 uncultured Actinomycetes bacterium | reverse complement strand
TAGATCGTCGGCAGCGTCAGATGTGTATAAGAGACAGGATGGAAAGCCATCCTTTGCATTAGGAAACCTTCCACCAACAGGTGCGCTTGGAAAGTTTGAGCCACGCATCTACTTTGGTGAGAATGTGCCTGATTACTCAATCATCGGTGGTGTTAAGACCGATACTCCAGTTGAGTTTGATTACCCAGATGACTCATCTCCAAATGGTCAACGTAACTACACCTACACAGGTTCAGGTGGAGTTCCAGTTGGCTCATTCCTTAACAAGGTTGTCTTTGCTCTCAAGTATCAGGAACAGAGAATTCTTCTCTCTAACCTGATCAATAAGGATTCAAAGATTCTCTTTGAACGTAATCCTCGTGATCGCGTTGCAAAGGTTGCACCTTGGTTAACCCTTGATGGAGATCCATACCCAGCAATTGTTGATGGAAAGGTCATGTGGATTATCGATGGCTACACAACAAGCGCTGGATACCCATATGCACGTCAGACTGTTCTATCTAATGCAACAGCTGATGCGTTAACAACTAACTCTGCATCAGTTGCTGCGCAGCGTAATCAGAGTGTGAACTACATCCGTAACTCTGTTAAGGCAACTGTTGATGCATACAACGGAACTGTGACCCTTTATGAGTGGGATGAAAAAGACCCAGTTCTTAAGACATGGACAAAGGCATTCCCTAATGCTGTTAAGCCAAAGAGCGCGATCTCTCCAGAGCTTCTAGAGCACATTCGCTACCCAGAGGATCTCTTCAGAGTTCAGCGTGACATTCTCAGCTCGTATCACGTAAAGACAGCTGAGGCTTTCTACGGTGGTCAGGACTTCTGGCGCGTACCTCGCGATCCATCAACATTTGGAGCTAACGCATCTGCGCAACCTCCTTACTACTTAACACTTCAAATGCCAGGCTCTCAAAAGCCTGCATTCTCATTGACCACTCCATTTGTTCCACGTGGTGGTCGTGAAAACCTTTCAGCATTTGCAGTTGTTAACTCTGATGCTGGTCCAGATTACGGAAAGATGACTGTTCTCCAGTTGCCTCGTAACACCAACGTTGCAGGTCCCTCACAGGTAGCTTCTAACTTTGAGGCGAAACCTGAGGTTGCAAACTCATTGTCACTACTTCGTCGTGGTGGCTCTGATGTTGTACTTGGTAACTTGTTAACACTGCCAGTTGGTGGTGGTCTCTTGTATGTACAACCTGTATATGTGAAGGCGACTTCAAATACTGCGGCATATCCATTGCTTCAGAAGGTGCTTGTCTCCTTCGGAGATCAAATTGGATTTGATGACACATTAAAGGGTGCTCTTGATCAGGTATTCGGTGGAAACTCCGGAACTGCTGCAGGCGGTACAACTGGTGGATCAACCGCTCCAGGTGCAACCACTAACTCTTCACTTGCAAACTCACTTGCTAGTGCACGTCAAGCCTATGCAGATGGTCTTGATGCTCTTGCAAAGGGAGATTTTGCAGCCTATGACAGAGCACAGAAGCGTTTGAAATCTGCACTAGATGCAGCGATCAATGCGCAGAACAGTAAGTAGTTAGAACAAGACGCAAGAAAGTGTTGGAGCTTTCGCGCTGATTTAGATTTGATTTTCAGATTTAGATCTGCGTGATTAGCTTCAAGAACTCTTTTGATAAAGGCCAGATTCATGCGAGCAATTGCATGGATTTGGTCTTTATCTATATCTGCACATAAGATTGGGTCTACCGACGCGGGGTGGAGCAGCTCGGTAGCTCGCTGGGCTCATAACCCAGAGGTCGTAGGTTCAAATCCTGCCCCCGCTACCAATACAAAAAGGTCCTCTTATGAGGGCCTTTTTGCTTTCCCCAGCTTTATTTGATGCGCAGTGAGTTGGTAACAACCAAAACGCTGCTCGCCGCCATGGCAGCTGCCGCATACAACGGCGACATCAAACCAGCGGCTGCAATAGGCAAACCAATAACGTTATAGATCAACGCCCAGCCCATATTCAAACGAATAATTTTCAATGTCTTCTTTGAAAGCTTCAGCGCTGAAATAACAGAGCCAAGGCCAGTATTCATCAAGGTGATATCAGCGCTATTGATCGCGGTATCTGTTCCAGTTCCCATCGCCATTGAAAGATCTGCCGCTGACAAGGCTGCAGCATCATTAATGCCATCACCGATCATCAAAACTGTGTGACCTTCGCTCTTAAACCGTTCCACAATCTCTAACTTGGTTTCAGGCAGGGCGTGCGAGACAACATGTGCAGCATCAATTCCCACCGTTTGCGCAACCGTTGCGGCAACCTGAGAGCTATCTCCAGTTACCAGCCAAGGGGTAATTCCCATCTTTTGAAGATCAGAAACTGTTTGTGCGGCATCGCTCTTGAGCTGATCTCCCACTGCAAAGACAGCTAATGCAACTCCATCCCATGCAAGTACTGCAAGGGTAAGACCGGCTGCTTGTCCTCTTTCTACAGCAGCCTTAATCTCTGGATGAAACTCTGTGGAGCTATGTGCAACCGCGGCTGGTGATCCAATCAGAACAACTGGTGATTGAGAAAGAATTGAAACACGTCCGGCTGCACCTGATCCTGGTGTCACCGAAAAGTCAGTAACCGCATAGGTTGGTCGCGCAGAGTTTGGAATACCTGATTTAGCGGCGCTTTGTGAAAGTGCATATCGGGTAATTGATTGGGCAACCGGATGGTTGTTTAAAGACTCGATTGCTTGAGCTGAAGCAATGATGTGCTCTGGGGTAACGATCTCTGCAAATGAACGACCCAGAACAGCGCCAGCTGCGGTAGAGATCGTTGCATCCTGAACAAGCATGACGCCCTCAGTAAGGGTTCCGGTCTTATCAAATACAACAACATCTACTTTGCGCGCGACTTCGAGAACTCGGGGTTCACGCAACACGATTCCACGGGCGGCTCCGCGGCCTGATGCGACTAGCAAAGCCACAGGTGTTGCCAACCCCAGAGCGCAAGGGCATGCGATAACTAGAACGGTGATTGCATAAGAAATAGCTTGAGTAAGGGTTGCACCGGTGTAGTACCAGCCAGCAAAGGTTGCGATCGCAAGCACGGTAACAATCGGAACAAATACCGAGCTAATTCGATCAGCAAGGCGTTGAATTGGAGCCTTGGTTCCTTGGGCGCTGATAACCATTGCGGTAATGCGTGCAAGCTCGGTATCACTTCCAACTCTTGTGGCACGGACAATTAAGCGACCGTTGTGATTAACAGATGCACCAATAACTGAAGAGCCTGGCCCGACATCTACTGGTTTGGTTTCACCAGTAAGCATTGAGTTATCAACGGCGCTTTCGCCCTTAACCACGATTCCATCAGTTGCGATGCGATCTCCTGGGCGAACTTCAAACTCATCACCAATTTGTAACTGCTCAATCGGAACAATTAGCGGGAATCCCCCGCGAACAATTGTTACCTCTTTGCTACCTAGTGCTAATAAAGATGACAATGCGCTGCTGGCTTTGGCCTTGGCACGAGTTTCCAAGTAACGACCAAGAATCACAAAGAAGATAACTCCTGCTGCAACCTCGGTATATACATCGCCGGCACCAGTTGAGTTTGCATAGATAGACCAACCAAATGCGGCCAATGAACCCATTGAGATCAAGTTATCCATCGTTGGATGCTTGAGATTTCGAATCGCCGCCTTATGAATTGGATAAGCAGCAATCAATACAACCGGAGTGCTTAATGCAATGACAACCCATGCTGTTGCAGAGTACAAAGGATGAGGCAACCCAAAGGTATCGAGTAGATCGTGAATCCACATATCTATTTGATGGTGCCAACTCATCACCATGGAAAGTGCAACCGCTGGGATTGCAAAGATTGCGGAAAAGTAGAATGCGCGTGCTGATTTCTTACTATGTAAAGCAACTGATTGGGCATCAACCAAAAGGGATGCTGAATAACCAGCCTTCTCTACAATCTTGATCAGCTCTTTTGCTGTGATTTCAGCGGGGGCCAAAATGTGGGCTGTTTCAGTAGCAAAGTTGATGGTTGCGCTAACGCCTTCAACGCTATTGAGCGCTTTTTCTACAGAGTTAACGCATGAAGAACAGGTCATTCCTTGAACAGACAAGGTTGTTGATTCAAGAGGAGTGTTGCTGGCCTGTGTCTTTGCTGCCTGGGTGCTCATTGTCGCTCTCTTCTGACTCATCATTCTTAAGGGTTCAAGCCGTTGATTACTGCCTTATGCAAAACTCCATTGGTTGAAACGCCGCTTCCGCCAAAAGGCCCGTTTTGGCCCGCGGTATTTGTAAAGCTTCCGCCTGCTTCTCGAACAATAATGTCGAGCGCTGCCATATCCCACAGTGCAAGTGATGGCTCAATTGCAACATCTACAGCACCCTCTGCCACCAACATATGTGACCAGAAATCACCAATGCCACGAGTTCTCCAGGCTTGGCTCAACATCTTTTGGAAAGGTTCTAGGCGATCTCCCCAACCAACAAAATCTGAGTATGAGATTGATGCATCGCTGAGAGATGAAACCTTTGACACTGAAATCTTCTTTTCATTAGGAGCTAATGAATAACTCTCGCTGGTCTTTACTTGATCGCTCAATTCGCTGTCATACAGGTAATCATCATCAGATGAGTCACCAAAAGCAGAAGCTGAATCAGCGCCGTCAAATCGAACTGTTGCGCCAAACCCCTTGGCAGCAGCCCAACGACGAGCAAGTGCTGGCGCAGATGCAATTCCAACGATTACCTCTTCATTGCCAGATGCATCTACCTGAACAAGTGCAATCAGCGTTGCCCAGGTAGGAACTCCGCGCATAAAGTTTTTAGTTCCATCAATTGGATCGATAACCCAGTAGCGACCAGAACTTCCCTTGTCGCTTCCAAACTCTTCTCCCACTAAACCATCGGTACTGCGATGTGTTGCGAGAGCTTCACGGATTGCGGTTTCAACCGCCCGATCTGCATCGGTAACAGGGGTGTTATCTGGCTTTGTCGTTATTACTAGATCTTGAGCTTGGTAACGATCTAGGGTAATTGCATCTGATAGATCGGCTAAGGCGTGGGCAAGGGCCAGATCATCGAGAATCTGTGCTGAACCAATAGCTGCGCTCATAGTGGTGTCAGTCTATTCGCTTAAGGAAACATCCTCCCCTTAAACAATTATTGAACTGATCACCTCTCAGGCTGAATCTAGGTGGTGCGAATTACTCGCAAAAGCAGAGAAAAGAATGGGGTGACTAATCCTCTATGACTTGCGCTTGTGAATCCTTAACCGCGAGCAAGGAGCGTAGGCTGGCAAGGCGAGCTGTTCTATGGGTGTTTGCAACGCCATCAGGTGCTGCCCATGCATCTAGTTTGCAACTACTTTCAGCGTGAGAGCAGTTTGATAAACAGTTCGCTGCAACCTCAGATAAATCACTGAATGCATCAACAATTCGCTGATTATCAATGTGAGAAAGACCAAATGCGCGGATACCAGGGGTATCAATAATCCATCCATCGCTATCGACTAAAGGCAAGGCGATCGCACTAGAGGATGTGTGACGCCCACGTCCGGTTGCCTCATTCACATCACCAGTTGCCCGATTACTTTCAGGGACTAAGGCGTTAATCAAGGTTGATTTACCGACACCTGAATGACCAACTAATACGGAGATCTTGCCTTCAAGTACTTGGTGAAGTTTTGCTAAATCTTTTTCACGTGAATTACTCTTGATTGCAGTGTGGATGATCTCGACATCTAAATCCTCATACTCTGCAAGAAATGTCGGGACTGGACTGATATCTGTCTTTGTGACGACAATCTTAGGAACAATTCCTTCGGTAAAGGCTGATACCAAGAAGCGATCAATCAATCCACGCCGAGGCTCTGGATTTGCAGCAGCGACAACAATTACTAGCTGATCAATGTTGGCAACTATGGTGCGTTCGACTTGTGCAGCATCATCAACGGTGCGACTCAAAGAGTTGCGACGCTCCTGCACTGCAACGATGCGAGCAAGAGTTCCTTCATCACCAGAGACATCTCCTACCAATGAAACATTGTCACCTGTAACAACGGATTTTGGTCCTAGCTCTCGGGCTCGCATCGCGGTAACGATGGTTCCATCTTCGGTAATACATGTTTGTCGACCACGATCAACGGTTGTAACTAAAGCTGTAACTGCATCGTTATGGGATGGTCGATCCTTGCTACGGGGGCGGGTGCTGCGTGATGGGCGGATTCGCACATCTGATTCATCGTATTGGCGTGGACTCATACTAAAAGTGAGCTCCAAAGCCCTGGAAAATCAGGAAGGGTCTTGCGAGTTGTTGCGATGTTTTCAACTTCAATTCCCGCAACTACTAACCCTAAAACCGCACCAGCGGTGGCTAAACGGTGATCTTCGTATGTATGGAAAACACCAGCATGTAGCGGCGCAGGAGTGATGTGCAGTGCGGTTTCTTCTTCAACCACATTTCCACCAAGTGCGTTAATTTCACGTGTAAGCGCAGCTAGTCGATCGGTTTCATGAAGGCGAAGGTGCCCAATTCCCCGTAAATGTGATGGTGAATCTGCAAGGGCGGCGAGTGCTGCGATAGAAGGGGTTAGCTCACCAACATCATGAAGATCAATATCGATTCCATGAATTACTCCGCTGCCTTTAAGAGTTAATCCAGCATCGCTCATTGAAACAGTTGCGCCCATCGAAGTAAGGATAGAACGCAGCTGATCGCCAGGTTGAGTTGTTGCCTTAGGCCAATCAGCGATTGTCACACTGCCACCACAAACCATTGCAAGCGATAAAAATGGTGCAGCATTTGATAAATCTGGTTCGATCACTAAATCTTTTCCATGCAACAAACCAGGCTTTACGCGCCATGTGTTGTTAGCTGAATCAACTTCGACAGTTGCACCAAAGTCGCGAAGCATTTCGACCGTCATCTCAATATGGGGCATCGACGGAAGCGAACCACCTTGATGCTTTGCAATGATTCCCTTTTCAAAACTTGGTGCAACCAAGAGCAATGCAGATAAGAACTGGCTAGATGCAGATGCGTCAATAGTTAGTTCGCCGCCAGGAATTGAACCTGTGCCATGTAACTTCAGCGGCAAGCTATAGCGGTTCTCGTGATCAACTGAAACACCAAGCTCCTCTAACGCTTTAATAACAGGGCCTAGCGGTCTCTCATATGAACGTGGATCGCCATCAAATGCCACTTCACCTGTTGCTAGCGCTGCAAGCGGCGGCAAGAAACGCATTACGGTTCCGGCGTTACCGACATCGATTTTTACGCCACCGCGCAAGGCGGCCGGGGTAACAACCCACTGCAACTCTTCCAGACCATTAACAGTTACTGTCTTTTCTTCAATCCCAACACCTAACGCCTTTAATCCAGTCATCATCAATTCGCTATCGCGAGAAACTAGTGGACGTCGCAAAACAGATTGGCTCTTTGCTTGCGCCGCCAAAATCAAGGCACGGTTGGTTACAGATTTTGAACCGGGAATGACAACGCTGATATCAACTGGTGTTGCGCCGCGGTAAATCGCGGGCCAGTGGGCGCTGTTTGTCATCGCCTAAGTCTAACCGCAGACCGCTCCTGCGATACCCTTGAATTATGTGTGGACGTTATGCGCAAACCGCGGATATGCGCGAGCTTATGGAGCAGTTCTCAGTAACCGGAACCTCTCCTGAAAGTTCGCTGCCACTGAACTGGAATATCGCTCCGACAAATCCCATTTACATCATTCGAGCCAATGATCAAACAGGTAATGATGTAGCAGCGAAAAAGGCGATAGCGGTGGTTTCATGGGGATTAATCGGACCATGGCTAACTGATTACCAAGAGGCTCGTGCATCTCAATCTCGTGCCATCAATGCCCGCAGCGAATCAATTCATGAAAAGCCAACCTTTAGAAATGCTTTTCGCGCCTCACGTTGTTTAATTCCAGCATCTGGTTATTACGAATGGGCCACCGCATTAGGTCGGTACTCCCCTAAACAACCTTTCTATATTTCGGCGCGTGATGATCGCCAGCTTCCGATCGCAGGAATTTGGAGCAGTTGGCGAGCACCCAATGGCGAAGTAATTGAAACCGCATCCATCATTACCCAAGAGGCTCAAGGTGAGTTGGCAACGATTCATAGCCGCATGCCTGTCTTCATGCCACAGGAGCGATGGGATACCTGGCTCAATCCACGCAATACCGATGTGAATGAATTGAAATCCTTAATGGTTGTTGAGAACCCAGAATCAGTTGTGAAAGCCCATCCCGTATCCAACGCGGTCAATAGCGTGGCCAACAATGGAAAAGGTTTAATCCTTGAACTGCCTTTGGGAGAGCCAGAAACCCTCTTTTAACGATAGTGTTTTAGGCGATGTCAACGGATCTAGTTAAAGAGAGCTCAGCGGATCGTACTGTCCGCTTCGAGCGAGATGCCCTTGCCTTCACCGATCAGTTATACGCCGCAGCTTTGCGTTATACAAAAAATCCGCATGATGCAAAGGATTTAGTTCAAGATACATATTTGAAAGCTTTTGCTTCATTTCATCAATTTGAACCGGGAACAAATCTGCGAGCATGGTTGTACCGAGTTCTGACAACAACATTTATCAATTCTTATCGTAAGGATCAGCGCCGACCTCAGCTAAGTGCTGGCGAGATTGAAGATTGGCAGTTAGCCGATGCTGCATCCCACACCAGTGATCAGGGAAAATCTGCAGAGGTAGAGGCGCTAGAAAACATGCCCGATACCGATATCAAACGTGCGCTGCAAGATATTCCGGAGGAGTTTCGCATTGCGGTGTACTTGGCCGATGTAGAGGGTTTTTCTTACAAAGAGATCGCTGAAATTGTTGGCGTACCTGCGGGAACGGTGATGTCCCGCCTGCATCGGGGAAGAAAACAGCTGCGCGAACGGTTAACAGAGTATGCAAAGGAACTGGGTTATAACACCGAGAAGAGTTCGGGGGTTAAGCCATGAGTTTCAGCATCTTTGGAGCAAATGGTTTTGATTCCAATAACCTCAATCGAAGCGATTTAGCCTGTAATGAGGTCCTGAACTCCTTTGTTCTCTTTATTGATGGACAGATGGAACAGCCAGAGGTCGCATTGGTAGAGGTTCATATTGCAACATGTCCTGCATGCGAGGCTGAGTTAGCTCATGAACAAGCGATGCGTCAGTTAATGCAAGATGCATTGCGTCGTAGCTGTAATGAAAAGGCACCAGAAGAATTACATGATGCAATTTATCGCCAGATCCACGCACAAATGAGTGGAAGCTTCACAGAGGTTGTAACTCAGTACAGCATGACCGAAATTTCAATTGAGATAGATGAGTTTGGTCAGATTGAGCACCGCGAGGTAACTATCGAGCACACCGAAGAGATTAGATACATAGACCCAAATACAGCTAGAAATGATGGACAGGGTTGATTGCTATGTTGCCAGAGGATGAGGTTTTAGGGGCGGTCGGATTCACCGAGATGGTGGTTCGCCCTGGTGATACATCGGTTGCGATTGGTATCGGTGATCTTCCAATTATCGCTCCATCGTTGCTGATTAATTTGATGGAGCATGCAGCGATACTC
>CALMBJ010000092.1 GCA_937860175.1 uncultured Actinomycetes bacterium | reverse complement strand
CTCCAGTACTGCCTGCAGGCCTGCCAATTATCGCAACCGCCTTTATCGCTATTGCAGTTGGGCTAAAGCGATGACAATCTTCTGGGTGGCAACCCTTGGAACCAGCCTTGTTGCATTTCTACTCAAATACTCTGGACATTCCGTACCTGAACGATGGTTATCTAATCCCAAAATCCAACGCATAAACGCCTTGATACCTATCGCGCTATTGAGTGCGCTAGTCGCGGTACAGACTTTCTCTGAAAAATCAGAGTTAATGATTGATCAACGTTTAGTTGGTTTATCTGTTGCGGTTGTAGCCCTTTTGTTAAAGGCGCCATTTCCAGTCGTTGTACTTTCCGCAGCTCTGTCTTCTGCTGCGGTTTATAACTGGCTTTAGATTATTCCTAAGGATTGCAGCTTCGCCTTTAGGTCATTATCAGATGGCTCAGTTAAGTGAGTTCCATCAGAGAAAACAATTACTGGAATTGACTTAGCTCCGCCATTGATTTCGATTACCTTGTCTGCAGCTGTTACATCTGCATCGGTATCAATTTTTGTGTACTCAACATTGAGTTCATTCAATAGTCGTTCTGATCGACGGCAATCTCCGCACCAATCAGCACCATACATAGTGATTTGATCTTTAGACATTGATTGCTCCTTACATGAATTTATCGAGGCCATGGGTTAGGCCAGGTGTGTTAACAATTTTTCGTACGCCAAGAATAACTCCTGGCATAAATCCTGCACGGTCAATTGAATCGTGACGAATAGTTAAGGTCTCCCCTAATCCACCAAACAGGACCTCTTGGTGAGCCACTAATCCACGGGCGCGAACAGAGTGCACTGGAATTCCGGCAACTAGCGCTCCACGAGCACCATCGATAGCGGTGGTGGTCGCATCTGGCATAGCGCCAAGACCTGCCTCTTTGCGAGCAGCGGACATCAATTCAGCGGTTCGTGCAGCTGTGCCTGATGGTGCATCCACCTTTGCGGGATGGTGCAGTTCAATAACTTCAGCTGATTCAAAGTAACGCGCAGCCTTTGCGGCAAACTCCATCATTAATACAGCACCGATTGCAAAGTTTGGAGCGATCAAAACACCGACCGATGGGTTCTGTGCCAACCAGCCCTTAACGGTAGCTAGCTTTGCATCATCAAAACCTGTTGTTCCAACAACAACGTTGATTCCATTATCAATTAAAAATTCGAGATTAGCCATAACGCTATCGGGAGTTGTGAAATCTACAACAACGTGGGCTGCTGATCCTTTGAGTTGCTCAAGTGAATCGCCCATATCGAGGGCTGCAACGAGCGCTAATCCTTCAGCTGCATCTACAGCCTTTACAACCTCTGATCCCATTCGACCACGAGCACCTAAGACGGCAACATTGATCATTTGCTTAACACCTTCTCAAACTTAGACTCAGATTTGAATGGACCTACAAGGGCAAGGGTAGGCGTTTTCGTAAGGAATGCGCTAGCAATTTCCTTGATGTCTGTCGCGTTTACGCGTGAGATCTCTTTGAGAATCTCATCAAAATCCATTACCTGTCCATAAACAATCTCATTCTTACCGATTCGGCTCATACGAGAGCCAGAGTCCTCTTGGCTCAAAACTAGCGAGCCACGGACAGCTCCTTTTGCGCGTTCAATCTCTTCATGAGACATGCCATTGTCGGCAACATCTGCCAAAACCTCACGAATGATTTCAACAACTTCGATCGCTTTTGATGGATTACAGCCTGCGTAGAAACCAATCTGCCCACTGCCTGCAAACTGTTGTGCATATGCATAAACAGAGTATGCAAGGCCGCGCTTTTCGCGAATCTCTTGAAATAAACGGGATGACATGCCGCCACCCAGTGCTGATGCCAAGATTCCCATCGCAAAGCGACGATCATCAAGACGGGCAACGCCCTCCATGCCATAAAACATATGTGCTTGTTCAGTTGGACGAGAGATTAATCCGACAGATTGCTGTGGTGCTTTACGGACAGGGGTATTTGGACGAATTACTGGAGCGCCCTTTACATCAAGGAAACCATCCTGAGAAAGAGCTGCTTCAACCATCGCGACAACTTTTTTGTGCTTGATATTTCCGGCAACTGCAACCACCAAATCTTGAGGCAGGTAGCGCTTCTTGTAGTAGTTAAAGACTGAGTTGCGGGACATATTGTTGATTGAATCAATCGTGCCCAAAATTGGACGACCCAATGGTGTATCACCGTAATAGGTTTCCGCATAGAGATCATGGACCAAATCACTTGGATCATCATCTCGCATGGCAATCTCTTCAAGAACTACCTTGCGCTCTGCATCGACATCAAGTGCTGTAACAATTGAGGATGTGATCAGATCTGAGACAACATCAATTGCCATTGGCAGATCTGTGTCGATGACACGTGCGTAGAAGCAGGTGTACTCCTTGCTTGTGAAAGCATTCATCTCGCCGCCAACAGATTCGATGGAGGCAGATATCTCTAGGGCGTTTCGGCGTTTAGTTCCCTTAAAGAGTAAATGCTCTAGAAAGTGAGAAGCCCCAGCAACCGCCGGGGTTTCATCACGTGAACCAACATTTACCCAGATACCGATCGCGGCGCTGCGTACCGAAGGAACCTCTTCAGTAACGATACGCAGACCGCTAGGTAAAACTGAACGACGAACGCTCATTTATTCAGCTGAACCAGTAGTTCCATCTTCAAGTACAGGAACCAAAGAAAGCTTGCCCTTTGGATCGATCTCGCCGATTTCTACCTGGATCTTGTCGCCAACCTTCATAACCTCTTCAAGGTTTTCGATTCGCTTTCCACCATGCATCTTGCGGATCTGAGAAACGTGGAGCAATCCATCCTTACCTGGCATCAATGAGATGAATGCACCAAACGCTGCAAGCTTCACGACGGTACCTAGGTAACGCTCGCCAACCTCTGGCATCTGTGGGTTTGCAATCGCATTGATCTGCGCACGAGCTGCTTCAGCTGATGGACCATCGGTTGCACCGATGTAAATCGTTCCATCATCTTCGATTGAAATCTCTGCGCCAGTTTCATCTTGAATCTGATTAATAATCTTGCCCTTAGGTCCGATTACTGCACCGATCTGATCAACTGGAATCTTTACAGAGATGATGCGAGGAGCAAATGGGCTCATCTCATCTGGAGCGTCAATTGCTTCATTCATGACATCGAGGATCGCAAGGCGTGCCTCCTTTGCCTGGTGCAGCGCACCAGCAAGAACAGATGCTGGAATTCCATCAAGCTTTGTGTCTAGCTGCAAAGCTGTAACGAAGTCCTTTGTTCCGGCGACCTTGAAGTCCATATCTCCGAATGCATCTTCTGCGCCCAAGATATCTGTCAACGCAACGTACTCAACCTTGCCATCGACATCATCTGAAATAAGACCCATTGCAATACCTGCAACTGGAGCACGTAGTGGAACACCAGCGTTAAATAGTGCAAGCGTTGATGCACATACAGAACCCATAGATGTTGAACCATTTGAGCCAAGCGCCTCAGAGACCTGACGGATTGCGTAAGGGAACTCTTCACGTGATGGCAGTACTGGAATCAATGCACGCTCAGCAAGAGCACCGTGACCGATTTCGCGGCGCTTAGGTGTTCCAACACGACCTGTTTCACCAGTTGAATACGGTGGGAAGTTGTAGTTGTGCATGTAGCGCTTGTGATTTTCAGGGTTCAAAGTATCGAGCTGTTGCTCCATCTTTAGCATGTTAAGAGTTGTGATTCCAAGAATCTGTGTCTCTCCACGCTCGAAGATCGCTGAACCGTGAACGCGAGGAATGACTTCAACCTCTGCAGATAGCGCACGGATATCGCGGAGTCCACGACCATCGATACGGATCTTGTCACGCAGTACGCGCTGACGAACAAGCTTCTTAGTCAATGAACGGAACGCTGCTGGAACTTCCTTTTCGCGTCCTTCAAACTGTGCGCTAACTGATTCCTTAACGGAGGCAGAGATCTCATCGATCTTTGTTTCGCGCTCTTGCTTGCCAACGATTGTTAGCGCCTTTGAAAGATCATCCTTTGCAGCCTTTTCAACAGCTGCGAATACATCATCCTGATAATCCAAGAAGACTGGGAACTCTGCAGTTGGCTTTGCAGCAACCTTTGCAAGCTTTGCCTGTGCATCACAGAGAATCTTGATGAATGGCTTAGCAGCATCTAGTCCTTGTGCAACAACCTCTTCAGTAGGTGTTGGTGCGCCACCCTTGATTAACTCAATTGTGCGCTCTGTCGCCTCTGCTTCAACCATCATGATTGCAACATCATCCTTAGTGACGCGACCTGCAACAACCATGTCAAAGACTGCGTTTGCAACCTGTGAGTGGTTAGGGAATGCAACCCACTGACCATCAATCAACGCAACGCGAACGCCACCGATTGGACCAGAGAAAGGTAGACCTGCAAGTTGTGTAGACATTGATGCAGCGTTGATCGCAATAACGTCATACATATGATCTGGATCGAGTGCCATTACAGTCACAACGATCTGAACTTCATTACGAAGTCCCTTAACAAATGATGGGCGTAACGGACGGTCGATCAAACGACAGGTCAGGATTGCATCCTCTGATGGACGACCTTCACGACGGAAGAATGATCCTGGAATACGACCAACTGCGTACATCTTTTCCTCAACATCAACTGTTAAAGGAAAGAAATCAAATTGATCCTTAGGTGTCTTTGATGCGGTTGTTGCTGAGAAGATCATTGTTTGATCATCTAAGTAAACCGCTGCAGCTCCTGCTGCCTGGCGCGCTAGGCGTCCTGTTTCAAAACGAATCTCTCGTTTTCCAAATTTTCCGTTATCAATTACTGCAACGGCTGACTGAACCTCTTGACCCTCCATGGGTCCTCCTCTTTGTAGATTGAAAGCGCAACAGAATTGTTGAACTTTTTAATCTGCACAAGAAGCAAGAGTCTTCGATCGAAGTTCACGCGCAAGTGTTCATGCGCGGAAACCACTACCGAGGACCATCGCTCTACGGCAGATTGGTATTACTTAATTAGCGGCGAATACCGAGCTTCTCGATAATTGCGCGGTAACGGTTGATATCTGTCTTCGCTAGGTACTGAAGGATGCGACGACGACGACCAACCAACAACAAAAGACCACGACGGTTGTGGTGATCATGTGGGTTAGCCTTCAAGTGATCAGTGATCTGATCAATTCTCTTTGAAAGTAGCGCTACCTGTGCTTCAGGTGATCCTGTGTCAGTAGGGGTAGAACCGTACTGAGCAATGATTTCCTTCTTTACTTCTGGTGTTAATGCCATTTCTTGTTCTCCTTAGGTACTGAGCACGAGGGCTTCTCGGTTTGACTCACGAGAAACTCGCTAACTCGATTGAAGGGCAAGGGTAACAGTCAGGCGTGGGATACCTGAAATCGGGGTAAATCCCCCGCTTACAACTCGGTTAATCGACGGGCCTCGGCGCAATCCTTGGCCATCTGCTCCAAAAGCGGATCGAGTCCATCAAACTTCAAGGTATCGCGAAGTCTCCAACCAAACTCAATCGTCGCCGCCTTTGTATAGAGATCTAATCCAACTTGATCCAAGGCGTAGGCCTCAACCTGTCGACCACGAACACCCTCAAAGGTTGGGTTAGTGCCGATTGAAATCGCAGCTGGCCAGCGATCAATTCCAACTGTAAGCCATCCGGCATAAACGCCATCTGCAGGGATTGTTTGTCCTTCAATACTTCCAAGGTTTGCAGTTGGATAACCAATTTCACGACCACGCTTTTCGCCGTGAACAACGATTCCATCAAGACGATGAGGTCGTGTCAACATCTCGCGCGCTGACTCAACATCTCCTTCGACAATGGCTTTGCGAATTCTGGTTGAAGAGATGCTTTGATCATTATCGGCATGTAAATCTAAGACTATAGTTTCAAACTCTGAATGCTGGGCAAGTGATTCAACATTTCCTGCCGCCTTAAAGCCGTAGGTGAAGTTAGCACCGACAATCACTGTGGATGCCTTCAATTGCTCAACAAGAACCTTATTAACAAAGTCTTCAGGTGTCATCGCTGCAAACTCTTTGGTGAACTTTATTACCGCCACTTGATCTGCGTTATGAATCTTCAGAAGCTCAATCTTGTCGCTTAAAATGGTCAGTAGCGTTGGCGCTCTTTCGGGAGCAAAGATCGAGGTTGGATGGGGATCAAAGGTAAGTGCAATGATCTTTTCATCACCGGCAAGTGCTTTGGCACGGTTGAGAATCTGCTGGTGTCCCTTGTGGACTCCATCAAAATTGCCAATAACAACGATGCTCATAGTGTCATTATCTCAGAGTCACTGCGCTGGCGCGAATACTGCGATTGGCTTGGCCTTGCCTTCAACATTGCTCAGGAGTGCGATTAATTCATTGGAGGATGAGATCCCTGCATAAATCCCTTCGCTTGGATTTTGTGCGAGAGTTCTTCCAAATGAGAGCTCTAGCTTTTCATCAAGTGCGATCTCTCTAACTGGAAAAGTTACTCGCGCGACATCGGCTAGATCCAGTGTTGTGAACTCTCCATTTTTAAGCCCTGCAATACTTGCTGCACCTGAGGTTGTAAATCCTGCAACTCGTGTGCGACGTAGAGCTGATAGATGGCCGCCTACCTTTAGCTCATCCCCGCAATCACGCGCAATTGATCGAATGTACGTGCCTGCAGAACAAGTAACTTCAATATCGATCTCGATGCGTTGCTCTAAGTGGCGAATCCCGAGAACATCTAACTGTGAAATGGTTACCTCGCGAGAGGCCAGAACAACTGTTTCACCCGCACGAACACGATCATAAGCGCGTTCTCCATCAACCTTTACAGCAGAGACAGAGCTTGGACGCTGCATGAAGGTTCCACGCATAGTGTCGAGTACTGCATTGATTTGTACATCAGTTATAGATGAAGCATCAGCTGTCGAAATTACTTCACCTTCGAAATCGTCGGTAACTGTCGAAGCTCCCAAAACAACTGTTGCTTGATAGCTCTTGTCGCCATCGGTTATGTATTGAAGCAAGCGTGTTCCGTTGTTGAATCCAAGAACTAAAACCCCTGTCGCCATCGGATCAAGGGTTCCTGCATGTCCAACCTTGCGTGTACCTAACGCTCGTCGTGCGATTGCAACCACATCGTGGCTTGTCATACCTGGTTCTTTATCTACAACCAGAAATCCATGCATCATCGCGACTAATCTTCGATAACACGAGGTGCTTTGTAAGGATCTTCTCCCCCGGCGTACTGCGCATTCTTGCGAAGTGCGGCAACTTGAGCATCTTGCTCGTGAACCTTTTCAAGCAATGAATCCAAAGCTTTAGCGCTTTCTGGCAAACCATCTTCAAAGAATTCGATACTTGGAGTAATGCGAAGGCCAAGCTCGCGACCAAGTGCAGATCTAATCGCACCCTTAGCGCTCTCGAGAGCCGCCGCTGTTGCAGCGCGCTCATCGAGATCACCAAGTACTGTGTAAAAGATTGAGGCTTGCTGAAGATCGCCAGTAACACGTGCATCGGTAACGGTCACAAAGCCAAGACGAGGATCTTTGATCTTCGTCTCAAGCAAGTTTGCAACTACCACTTTGATGCGGTCGGCAACCTTCAGCGTGCGATGTGATTGACCCATTGCTTATGCTCGCTTTTTCTCACGCATCTCAAAACACTGAACGATGTCGCCAGGTGCGATCTCCTTCATGTTTCCAAGGCCGATACCGCACTCAAATCCTTCACGGACTTCAGTTGCATCATCCTTAAAGCGCTTGAGCGAATCGATAGTGAGGTTATCTACCAAGACCGCTCCATCACGCAAGATACGGGCCTTAGCGTTACGACGGATGATTCCATCCTTAACGACAGAACCTGCAATATTTCCTGCCTTTGATGATTTGAAGATTTCGCGGACTTCGGCGGTACCGATGATCGCCTCTTCGTACTCTGGCTTGAGCAAGCCCTTGAGAGACATTTCGATCTCTTCAATTGCGTTGTAAATAACTGAGTAGAAGCGAACCTCAACGCCCTCTTGATCTGCATAGATTGCTGTTTGTGGTTCTGGCTTAACGTTGAAGCCGATCACAACCGCAGTTGATGCAGATGCCAAGGTGATATCGCTCTTAGTAATCGCACCAACACCACGGTGAATAACGCGTAGGTCAACTTCAGCGCCAACATCTAGCTGCATCAACGCATCTTCGAGCGCTTCAACAGATCCAGATACGTCACCCTTGAGGATCAGGTTAAGAGTAGAAATCTTGGATTGCTCCATGAAGTCTTCTAGTGAAACCTTCTTACGAGCCTTAGCAAGCTGTGCGTTACGTTCTGCTGCCTGACGCTTTTCAGCGATCTGACGAGCGGTACGGTCTTCATCAGCTACTAGGAATGTATCTCCAGCACTTGGCACAGATGTAAATCCAAGAACCTGCACTGGACGTGATGGGCCTGCGGTATCAACATTGTCGCCGTTTTCATCCAACATGGCACGAACGCGACCGAAAGCACTACCGGCAACGATTGCATCACCGATCTTGAGGGTTCCGCGTTGTACCAAGACTGTTGCTACTGGGCCACGACCACGGTCAAGGTGGGCTTCGATAGCAACACCACGAGCATCATCATTGGCGATGGCACGCAAATCAATCGCAGCATCTGCGGTAAGAAGGATTGAATCGATCAACTGATCAATTCCAATGCCAGCCTTTGCAGAAACATTTACGAATATTGTGTCGCCACCATACTCTTCAGCGATCAAGTTGTACTCAGTTAACTGTTGGCGAACCTTGTCTGGGTTTGCGCCTTCCTTATCAACCTTGTTAACGGCCACAACGATTGGAACATCTGCAGCTTGAGCGTGGTTCAACGCTTCAATTGTCTGCGGCATGATTCCATCATCTGCAGCAACTACGAGAACTGCAATATCAGTTACCTTGGCTCCACGGGCACGCATTGCTGTAAACGCCTCGTGACCTGGAGTATCGATAAAGGTAATTGCGCGATTAACGCCGTCGTGATCATGGTGAATTTGGTAGGCACCAATGTGCTGAGTAATTCCGCCTGCCTCACCCTTCATAACCTCTGACTTGCGAATCGCATCAAGAAGAGATGTCTTACCGTGATCAACGTGACCCATAACAGTTACTACTGGCGGACGTGCCACCAAAGAATCTGGATCTAGATCTGATAACTCACCCGCAAGATCGATATCGAAATCTTGAAGTAGCTCACGGTCTTCATCTTCTGGGCTAACAATTTGAATGTCATAACCCAGTTGAACACCAAGAATTTCAAAGGTATCGGCATCAACTGATTGTGTTGCAGTAACCATTTCACCTAAGTGGAATAGCGCTGCTACCAACGCTGCTGGATCTGCACCAATCTTTTCTGCGAAATCTGCCAATGAGGCACCACGGCGCATACGAATAGGAGTCTTGCCATCGCCGTGAGGAACAACTGCGCCACCAAGTTGAGGTGCCTGCATATTGTCGAACTCATCACGTAAAGCCTTACGTGACTTTTGTTTACGTCCTGACTTCTTGCTCGCATTCTTTCCAAATGCTCCACCTGCGCCACCGCGTTGCGGAGGACGACCGCCACCTGGACGTTGCGGACCACCGGTAGTTGCACC
>CALMBJ010000091.1 GCA_937860175.1 uncultured Actinomycetes bacterium | reverse complement strand
TCCATGGCCTCTTCTGACTGATGCGCCATTGCAAATATTTCAAACTCAGCCTTCATTACAGCCGCAACAGAATCATGATTTCGCGCCTTTAGTAAAGCTTTAGTGTTGATGATCGCCTGAGGTGGTTGCTCAGCAATGTGCATCGCTAGCTTCATCGCATGTGCCATTGGATCTGCATCCTTGGCGGTAACTAGACCCATTTCAATCGCTGAATCAGCATCAAAACTCTCACCCGTCATAAAGATTCTTGCTGCACGTTGATAACCAACTAGTTGCGGGAACAAGTAGCTCGATCCAGCTTCGGGTACAAGACCAAGTGATGCAAAAGGCATAGAAAACTTAGCTGTTGGTCCGGCAATTACAACATCGCAGTGCAACAACATAGTTGTTCCAACACCAACGGCATTTCCGTTAACCGCTGCAATAAGTGGCTTGGGAAAATTCAGAAGTGCCGCCAAAAACTGGGCAACCTCTGAATCATCTGAGGTTGGTGGATTGTTCATAAAATCCATGATGTCGTTACCCGCGGTGAAATGATCACCAGATGCTGAAAGCACTACCGCTCTGACGCCAAAATCTCCTGCGGCATCATTTAATCCCTTTGCCAATCCTGAATACATTGACCTGGTTAGGGCGTTCATTTTCTCGGGACGATTAAAGGTGAGGGTTAGCACTTCTTTGGTCTGTACAGACAAGATTTCGCTCATTTGCGCATCCTATGGGGTGACCTCAGAAAAAAAGAAGAGCACAATGGGAACACGCGGAGAGGCGGAATGACCCATGGTAAGAGACATCACAATATCGTCGAGAGAGTTAACACCCTTTGAACAACTGGTACTGGAGCTGGTTTGCGAGGGCAAATCCAACTCTGCTATCGCCTCTCAAACCTCTCACAGCGAAAAAGTAATTGAAAACACCGTTAGCCGAAGCGCCCAAGTTTTCGGAATTAAATCTGATGGCGATACCAATCTTCGTGTTCTATTGGCCCTTGCCTATCGAACTCATTTTGGAGACAAGGCTTTTGATAAGTTAAATGTAGCCTGCTCTCATCATGAAGTTGGCCCCGATGGTCAATCGATGTGTAACCGTCATATCGATTAATTTCATCAAGAGTGCAGACTCTCGTTCTTTTTTGCCGAGTGCTATCC
>CALMBJ010000090.1 GCA_937860175.1 uncultured Actinomycetes bacterium | reverse complement strand
ACGCCAGACAAAACCTTTGGATCTGTTGTAACCGCTGCACCATCTACTACGAGAAGCGCAGGGAATGAGACAGTTGCACCAGTAGCAGCGTCGATGCGATCAACGATTACTGTGTCGCCAACTGCGACCTTCTCCTGGCGTCCGCCAGCTTTAACGATTGCGTACACGTGTTACTCCAGTTCATCATCTAGGCCTTAAGGCCTTTTGCAGCCCCCAACTAGGGGCTTTGTGCAGAGGGTAAGCGTACGCAAGCGTGTGCTCAGCGGTCAAATTGCGTTGAGACGATCCTGGTCACAGCCTTTTCCAGCGCATAAATAGGGTCGCTAGCCGCTCCCTTTACTTCAGCATCTGCCTGGGCGATCGCCCCCACGGCATCTGCGATTTGGGCAGGGCTCCATCGGCCCAGCTGTCTGCGCGCCTTATCAATCTGCCAAGGGGCCATTCCGAGCTGGCCTGCTAACTCAAATGATTTCTGATTGCGGTTTGCTCCTGCAACCTTTGCCAATGAGCGCAAAGAAGATGCGATAGCGCTAGTAATCATTACCGGGTCGGTTCCAGTTTCTAATGCGCTGCGCAGCGAGATGAGTGCAGCTGAAAGATTCCCATCAAGGGTCGCATCTGCAACATCAAATCCCGTGGTCTCTACTCGACCTTGGTGATACTTATCGACCATCGCCTCATCTATTAATCCTGAAGGTGCATCTGCTGCAATCTGGCCAACTGCGCCTTGAAGCTCGCGTAGATCATTTCCGAGCGCCCCAACCAAAGCGGCAACTGCACCGCTAGAGGCCTTTCGTCCTAGATCAAGGAAGAGAGATTTAACAAACTCCTCCTTTTCCGCCTCCTTCTTTAATGGATCGCAAGCAATTAACTCTGGTTTGATCTTTTTGATCGCATCAAGAAGTGCTTTTCCTTTGACTCCGCCTTTGTGCACAAAAATTACCGTTGTCGAAGGATCAGGTTGATCTAGGTAGCGTGTGATTTCATCTCGATTATCTTCAGGCAAATCTTGAAGGTCTCGAACTATCAGAGCACGTCGTTCTGAAAAGAGTGATGGTGCAAGTGCATCGGCAATATCGCCGACGATTGTGTCAGCAGCAAACAAAGTAGTGATCTCACATTTTTCATCTTTGAGCTGCGCATTGAGTTTTGCCAAAGCACGATCTGCTAAAGCAGACTCGGAGCCAAGGATTAGATAAAAAGAGTTCATCCCATGCCTTTCTAGCTCCAGTAAAACAACCTTACTCTGCCCTTGCTTTTTCGAAGCTTCAATCGATGCGCTGAGGCGGTAATCGCCACCGCACCATCTTTATCGGTTCGAAGTACTTGTGTGCCGAGTCTAGTCAAAGAGTCGATGCTTTCTGCAGCGGGGTGACCATACGGGTTTTTGGCTCCCACGCTAATCAGAGCAAGTTGCGCAGATAGGGCTCGCATTAACCCTTCATCTTGGTACTTAGATCCGTGGTGAGAGAGCTTGTAAATATCTACCGGTCCAACCTGATTAATCAACTCATGCTGGGCAGGAGGCTCTAAATCTCCTGCAGAGAACAAGCTCCAGTCGGCAGTTGTTGCAACCACTGCGATACTTGAGTTATTGATCTGCGAACCTTCGCCAGGTAACTCTTCAAAACTTCTTAAAGTTGCCTCTGGCCATAAAACCTTGAACTGCACGTGTGCGATCTGAACTACTAATCCTTTTTGGACCTTCACAATCTCTGTTCCGCTAAGTGCACGCAGAACCATCTGGCTTTGAGCTGCGGGTTCGAGATTATTTGTAATCCAGACCTGTTGCACCTTTCTTCCATCTAACAAACCTGACAAACCACCAACATGATCTGCATGAAAGTGAGACAGAATCAGCAGCGGAACCTCTTTGATTTTCAAATCCCTGAGGCACTTGTTCACCGCTTTTGCATCTGGTCCTACATCAATTACGACACCGCGATCTTTGCCTAAGTTGATGACAAGTGAGTCTCCCTGACCCACATCGCATTGTGCAATGTGCCATTCTCCAGCTGGCCAACGCTGTAGCCATCCAGCCGAGAAGATGATTACCAGAACAACAGCGGTGCTTTGCTTCCAGTATTTTTTAAAGAGGATCAGCACTAGAGAAATCGCTGCAACCAATGAAAAACCAATAACTCCATTGTGAATACTCAGAACAGGAAAATCTGCTATCCAATGAGCAACTGAGGTGATAAACCCTGCAGGAAATCGAATAAGAAAGATCAACGCTTGCGTTGCCCAGGGTGCGATCGGTGAAATCAACGCTCCAATAAACCCCAAAACGGTAATGGGAGCTACCGCAGGTGCTGCCAACAAGTTGGCAAAGATACTCATGGGTGACAAATAGCCCGATAAAGAGACAATGATTGGTGCGCAAAAGGCCATAGCCGCAATTGGTGGTGCAAGTGCGCCAGCAAGCTTTTGATGGGTTGGAAGTTTTTCAACTATTCGCGGCGCAAGAAGAAGCAAACCCGCTGTGGCTAATACTGAAAGTGCAAAGCCTGCATCACGCGATTGCCAGGGATCGCCTAGAACTACCGCACAGATTGCAAAACCCAACGCTGGCAAAGAGTCTGAACCCCGCTTACCCAATTGCGCCGTCAAGAGAACCGCAGCCATTGCAGCCGCTCTTAGCACCGATGGTGATGGGCCTGTCTCTTATACACATCTCCGAGCCCACGAGACAGGCAGAAATC
>CALMBJ010000089.1 GCA_937860175.1 uncultured Actinomycetes bacterium | reverse complement strand
TCGGAGATGTGTATAAGAGACAGGCGCTCTGCGGCTCAATACATACGCCATCGGAATCCTCAGAATAAACAACCCACCACGGCGCATCGCATTCAATTGAAATACGGGCAACATCCTCCCAAACCACAGCAGGTGTGCCTTTGATTCCGGTAAATGCATCATCCCAAGGTGGCGGAGTCGGCGCACGTAATTCTCCAGTTGGAATTCCATCGTTTCCGCGAACCAACATCTGCGCTGCATCAAATTCGATTTCCGCGCTGCCACCGCGTTCTAGATCGCGCGGGAACCATGGGTGAAAACCAAGCCAGGCAGGCAGATCGCAGCCATTGTCGTCGTATTCCAGCGACCAGCGAATCGCATCATCTAGAACTTCGATCTTTTGCTCAACGGTTGCATCACCATATGGTGAAGGCAGATGCAGCAACGAACGACCCGGGCCGATTTCCTGCCAGGAAGAGATAAGCCCAAAACCATGCAGCGCATGTGGTGGATCAATGGTTGCTGGCAGCTGAATCTGTTGCCCCGCGCTATTTGTAATCAAGCCCTCTTTGATGCGCCCAGCCCACGGCGCCATGGAGTACCAACCTGATGTGTGAACCTGTCCGCGGAATGGAACGGCGAACTCATTTTCGCGCCATTTCAGCGAAGTGATTCGCGCACCGTTGTCATCATCGATTGCGATTTGAAATTCGGCATCATCAATAAATTGCATTAGGCATCCAACGCTTCTACTAGTTCGTGCAATCGTGGAGGCTGAGCGCCAGCACGTGAAACGGTAATTCCGGCAGCGATCGCTGCGCGATGTAAGACGGCGTTAAGGATATGTCCCTGCAAACCATCAACTGAGTGCTTCAAGATTGCCTCAACCAGAATCGCACCGACTGTGTCGCCGGCACCAACGGTGTCGACCACGGTGACCTTTGCGCCAGCTACCTCTTCAAAACCATTTTCGGTGTAACCGATGATTCCATGAGCACCACGAGTAACAACTACCAACCTGGTGCCACCTGCAATCCAACGGTTTGCAACCTCATCGGCAGATTCATCGGGATACAACCAAGAAATATCATCATCGGACAACTTCACAACACTTGAAATTTCAACCCATTTTTCAACGGCGG
>CALMBJ010000088.1 GCA_937860175.1 uncultured Actinomycetes bacterium | reverse complement strand
GATCCTGGTGTTGGGTTTCGCTTAATGACGTAGTACTGCTGACCCCATGTCCACAAGTTTGTTGTTGACCAGTAAATCAAAACACCAACTGGAAAGTTAACACCTGTGATTGCGAAAATAATTGGGAATGCGTACAACATAATTTTTTGTTGTTGCAACATCATGTTGTTTGATGAATCCATCTTTGGCATTCCCTTTGTCATTAACTGACGCTGGGTTGTAAATGTCGTTAGCGACATAAACGCGATCAAGAAAATTGTTACAAGTTTTACGGTTCCGATATCTGAACCTAAAAATGTTTGTGAGATTGGTGCGCCAAAGAACTCTGCTTGCGCGGCACTAATTCCATCTTCCTTTGTTAAAACACCCTTGGTGTCAATTGGAACCTTTCCGATTCCATTAAGAACTGTAAAGAGTGCGAAGAAGATTGGTGCTTGAGCCAAGATTGGAAAACATGATGCAAGTGGGTTTGTCTTGTGCTCTTTGTAGAGCTTCATCATCTCTTCTGATTGCTTTTGGCGATCATCCTTGTACTTCTTTTGAATCTCCTTCATGTGTGGTTGAAGGGCGGTTAATGCGCGCTGGCTTTTGATCTGCTTAACAAATAGTGGGATCAAAATAATACGGATGATGATTACAAGGCCGATGATTGCAAGTGACCAAGAGACACCGCTGTCGGTTCCAAAGATTGGGGTAAGTGCTTTATGGATCGTCACAATGACCCAAGAAACAGCGATATATAAGGGGTTTAGGATGCTATCCATTAACTATTACCTTCTCTTTCGCAACTGCATAATCAACACCACCGTGTGACCATGGATTACAACGCAATAAACGCCAGGCGCTCATTGCAACTCCTTTAAGACCGTAGCTTTCAATTGCAGAGACCGCATATGAAGAGCATGACGGGTAGTACTTACAGCGTGGTCCAAACATCGGGGAGATCCATTTCTGATACACCTTGATGGGTGCTGTCAGGATCTTTCTCACTTCTGTTCAACCTTCTCGGCAAACTTTTTTAGAAGTTGTCCGACAATCTTTGTTACCTCTTGTGATGCATCTGCATCATGTGCGCTATTGAGCGCTCGGATTACCAACAAACCACCGGTTGGAAGTTGTGGGTAGATCTCTCGCAGGGTGTGACGAACCTGGCGAGCAATTCGGTGACGTGTTACAGATCCACCAACATTTTTACTGATGATCAATCCTGCACGGGCAGGTTGGTCTAGTTGGGTTGGGTAGAGGTATCCGACAAAGTTTTGGGTTGAGAATCTCAAACCACTCTTTGTTGCACGCGCGAAATCGGCGCTCTCTGTAAGACGTGCGCTTTTTGCAAGCACGGGTATCGGTTATGAACCTTTATGCAGAAAGCTTTGCGCGACCCTTGCCGCGGCGAGCAGAGAGAACTGCACGGCCTGCACGTGTAGCCATGCGAGCACGGAAGCCATGCTTCTTGGCGCGACGGCGTGTGTTTGGTTGGAAGGTGCGCTTTGTCATTGAAAACTCCTAATATGAAAAATCTACTGCGGGCCAGAAATACGGGGGAAGCAAGGGTGTAACGGTAGAGGTCTGGGGATAAGCGGGTCAAACTGGCGGTTGGTGGGGTGAGGAATGGTCAGAGTTGTGGATAACCAGTTGCTTTTTCCGGCAAACCCCTCTACTTTTCACTCCCATCCACAGGCAGAGCGCTTTGGAGGGGTTTTAGCAGGGCTCAACCTGGGGTTTAGACCACAGGGTGTGGATAACCCTGTGGATGAACATTATGGGGCTTCCCCAAGAAGGCAGGCAGTGGTGGATGTTAAGGAAGTAGAGCTAACCACGCTGTGGGGCAGGGTTATTGAAGAGGTTGCCGCCAACGCACCTCAGCACCGCGCCTTCCTTCAACTAACAAAACCATTGGGTCTTCTTCACAATGGGGATCAAACAACTTTATTGGTTGCAGCCCCTAATCTTTTTGCAAAGGATGTTCTGGAAAGCCGTCTTCGTACAGTTGTTAGCGAGGTTTTAACCCGCGAACTTGGATCATCCACAAATATCGCTGTAACTGTTGATGAGACTCTAGAGGTTGTTGCAACTCCATCTAATGATGTTGAGGTTGAGTTTATTGCACCAAAATCTGGAACAGGTCGCGATGATGCTCCCGCTTCAAAGGTTGTGGATACATCAACTTTAAACCCGCGCTATATCTTTGAAACCTTTGTTATCGGCGCATCAAATCGTTTTGCTCACGCTGCAGCTGTTGCTGTTGCTGAGGCACCAGCTAAGGCATACAACCCATTATTTATTTATGGTGAATCTGGTTTGGGAAAGACTCACTTATTGCATGCAATTGGTGCTTATGCGCAAGAGCTTTACGGAAATGTACGTGTTAAGTATGTTTCATCTGAAGAGTTTACAAATGACTTTATTAACTCGATCCGTGATGACAAAGCTTCTGCTTTTCAGCGCCGCTACCGCGATCTAGATATTTTGCTTGTAGATGATATTCAATTCTTAGAAAACAAAGAGCGCACACAGGAAGAGTTCTTCCATACCTTTAACACTTTGTATAACGCTAATAAACAGATTGTTATCTCTAGTGATCGACCACCGAAGCAGTTAACAACCCTTGAAGATCGACTACGTTCACGTTTTGAGTGGGGTTTGATTACAGATATTCAACCACCTGAGTTAGAAACACGTATCGCAATTCTTCGTAAAAAAGCTGCGCAAGATAAATTAAATGCACCAGATGATGTTCTTGAATTTATCGCCAGCAAGATCTCTACAAATATTCGCGAGCTTGAAGGTGCGTTAATTCGTGTTACCGCTTTTGCATCCCTTAACCGTCAAAGTGTTGATCTTTCATTAGCTGAAATTGTTTTAAAGGATTTAATTCCAAATGAGTCCAACCCAGAAATTACTGGTGCCACGATCATGGCCCAGACCGCGGCCTACTTCAGTCTGACCATTGATGATTTATGTGGAACATCTAGATCTCGTGTGTTGGTAAATGCGCGACAGATTGCGATGTACTTATGTCGAGAGCTCACCGAGCTCTCCTTGCCGAAGATCGGCCAAACATTTGGTGGGCGTGACCACACAACGGTTATGCACGCCGATAGAAAGATCCGTCAGTTAATGGCTGAGCGCCGTTCGATCTATAACCAGGTCAACGAGCTCACCACCCGTATCAAACAGCAGGCTAGATAGACCCAATTGTCCGGTTTGCCACTCTTTACCCCCAACTGGGGACAAGTTGTGGATAACTAGGGTTAATTGAGGAAAATCCGTGGATAACCATGGTGGAGATGAAGTGGAAGGGGTGTGGTTGGTGATGAGCGGTCTATCTACCCACACCCGTCCACACTCTTACCCACCCGTTACCCACACCTTATACATGGCCAATCCCCGCGGTGAGCAGGGGTTTTACAACTTATCAACAGATAAAGGCGCTAGTTACTACGACTACCTTTATATACATACATCCAGTTACGCGAATAACCTTTCCACTTCAGAAAAGATCCGAGGGTAGAGATGAAATTTACAGTCGAGCAGTCAGCGCTTACCGATGGGGTTAATTGGGTTTCCCGTTCTCTCTCAACCCGACCAATTAAAACCGAGCTACTTGGAATCGTTATTGATGCGACAGGTAATGAAGTCTTCTTATCTGCATCTGATTTAGAGACAGCAAGCAAGGCGCACTTTGCAGCAGAGGTGAAAGAAGCCGGCAAGGTATTAGTTCCCGGAAAGTTGTTAGCTGAGATTTCACGATCACTACCAAACAAGCCAATTACCTTTGCTTTAGATGGTTCTCGAGTACTAGTAACAAGCGGTAGTGCAAAGTTCACATTGCCAACACTTTCAGTTGATGAGTACCCAAACCTTCCAGAGCTTCCTGATTCAACCGGAACAGTTCCAAGTGACACCTTTGCTACAGCGGTTGCACAGGTTGCTATTGCTGCAGGCCGCGATGATTCATTGCCAACACTTACTGGTGTGCATGTAGAGATTAATGAAGAAACAATCACCTTTGCAGCAACTGATCGTTACCGTTTAGCTGTTCGCGAGATGCCTTGGGCACCAACTGCACCAAACACAACCTGTCTCTTATACACATCTGACGCTGCCGACGATCTACTCTGTGTA
>CALMBJ010000087.1 GCA_937860175.1 uncultured Actinomycetes bacterium | reverse complement strand
ATCTGCCTTGATTGCTGCATGTGCAGCTACATCATCGGTTTTGATTGCGCGTGATATCAATGAGGCGATCTGCTTCATCTCTTCAACACCCATTCCCTGCGTAGTTGTTGCAGGTGAACCAACACGAATACCGCTTGTGATTCCTGGCTTTTCTGGATCGTAAGGAATTGAGTTTTTATTCATAACAATTCCTGCAGCACCACAACGCTCATCGGCAACCTTGCCGCTGATGCCGGTACTACGAATATCCATCAAAGCAAGGTGTGTTTCAGTGCCGCCAGAGACTGCTCGCATACCTTCTGCTTCAAGTGCTGCAGCAAGCGCCTTGGCATTAACAATTACATCCTTGGCGTACTTTTGATACGCAGGAGTTGCACACTCTGCGAGCGCGATCGCCTTGCCAGCAACAGCAGACATAATCGGCCCGCCCTGCATTCCAGGGAATACCGCTTTATCAATCGCCGCAGCATGTTGCGCCTTAGCCAAAATCATTCCGCCTCGTGGACCACGCAAAACCTTGTGTGTTGTAAAGGAAACAACATCTGCGTAAGGAACAGGTGAAGGGATCGCCTTGCCAGCTACAAGGCCGATGAAGTGCGCCGCATCTACCCACATGATTGCGCCAACTTCGTCGCAAATCTCGCGAATCTTTGCAAAATCAACTAGCGATGGATAGGCGGTTGCTCCTGAGCAAATCATCTTTGGCTTGGTGCGAATCGCTTGATCTCGCAATTGGTCGTAATCAATTAGCTCGTTGTCTTGGCGAACTCCGTATGACTCGATGTTGAACCACTTACCTGAAAAGTTAACTGGAGAGCCGTGGGTTAAGTGGCCGCCATGCGCCAAGTCCATTGCAAGCACGGTGTCCCCCGGCTTTGTAAAGGCTTGATACACCGCAACATTTGCAGATGCGCCGGAGTGTGGCTGAACATTTGCATGCTCTGCACCAAATAAGGATTTTGCACGATCAATTGCAAGGTACTCAGCCTTATCTACCTCTTCGCAGCCACCGTAATAGCGCTTGCCTGGATAACCTTCGGCGTACTTATTGGAAAGGGTCGAACCAAGGGCTGCCAGAACCGCACGTGATGTGAAGTTTTCAGATGCGATTAACTGCAGATTGGTCTGTTGGCGCTTGAGTTCAGATAAGAGAACCGCTGCGATCTCAGGATCCTGCGAGGTTAAAAGGTTGAAATCTGGGCCATAGAAGGTTTCGGACATGGCTAAACCCTATAGGGCGAGGAGCCCAAAAACCCGCTGGATTAGGCTCCTGTTGCTCCGGGCACGATGGCTTGAATCTCTTCTAGCGAGATTGCGCCCTCACGCAGGTATCGCACGCCTGTTTCATCAGCCTCTATGACTGTAGAGATGGGGCCCTTGCGAAGATTTCCGTTATCAAACTTGAGTGCAACATCTGATTCAAGAACCCACACATCGCCCAATGATTTTGGTGCAGCCATTCCTTTGCGTGCAGCACTTGCAATCGCCAACGGTCCGGTTTGTGACACTAAAGCTTTTGCAAACTTAGCTTTAGGAATTCTTACGCTGACACGATCTAGTTG
Source organism: uncultured Actinomycetes bacterium (assembly GCA_937860175.1). Classification (GTDB taxonomy): domain Bacteria; phylum Actinomycetota; class Actinomycetes; order Nanopelagicales; family Nanopelagicaceae; genus Planktophila. The sequence continues at coordinate 2,149 of CALMBJ010000087.1, read as the reverse complement.
ATTTCCATCGCCAAGATCCCAGCTAAGACCAAGTTGTGGACGCAAATTCATGGACAACATTCCGGGCCAAAACTTTTTCATTAACGCTTTGATCTCTGGAGTTGTCTCGCGAACAATTCCATCAGTTGTCTTCACGCTTCCGACAATTACTTGAGCTGCGGTGAACAAAGGATCGCCACGCAAAACATGCATTGCGCGAACCGCATCTTGTCTGAATGCATCACATGCAAATGCATAACTGTGCTCCATCGGAATCACGATGATGAATCCATCGGCGATAGCTTTGGCAGCCTTGGTTACATGACGAGAAAGTTCGCCCTTCTTAAGATCAATCTCTTTAGCCATGGCTACCTCCTCACCGCACTTGTCCAACGTGGTCGACCTACTAGGTCATCATGCAGGGCAACCTCTGAAAAATCTACTGACAGCGCTGATGCAATTGCTGGCCCCTGCTCTTCAGTGTGTTCAATAACTAGAACTCCCCCAGGCTTTAAGAGGCGAGCTGCAGCGGCTATGAAACGCTGAGGTATCTCCATACCGGTTGGGCCGCCAAATAAAGCAACATGTGGCTCAAAGCCAGCAACATCTCTGGGTAGTTCTTGGGAATCTGGAACATATGGAGGGTTTGCAATAACTACATCACACTTAACTCCGGGCAGAACATCTGCCACATCGCCTTCAACAACCCGCACATTTTCTGCAATAACTGAAACATTTCGCTTGAGCCAGATAAGTGCTTCTGGGCTCTTTTCTACCGCAATCACTCGAGTTGTAGGTGCCTCCGTAGCGATCGCCAAGGAAAGTGCACCAGAACCTGCACCCAGATCAATCACGCTAACTGGCGCAGGTAGGTTTTCAATGTGCTGCAAAACCGCCTCAACAAGTAGCTCTGATTCAGGACGTGGAACCAAAACACCTGGGCCAACTTCAATATTTAAATATCTAAATCCTGCTACACCTGTTAAGTACTGCAAAGGTTCAAAGTTCAGACGACGATCCAATAGATCATAAAACTGTTCCTCAAGCACATCTTTATCTTCAATGCCTAGCAAAGTTGATTCAAGTAAAACTGGATTATGTAGATCCATACGTGAAAGACCCAGAACATGAGCAAGTAGATGCTCTGCATCAACCTCTGAAATTCCAGATTCTGCCAACTGCGATTTAGCAGCGCGTAAAATCTCTCTGGTATTCATCTACTTGGCCAAGTTATTAATTAGCGTTGGCTAAACGTGCCGCTTTGTCTGCATCGAGCAGGGTTTGAATCATGTCATCCAAGTCGCCATTTAAAACCGCATCCAAGTTATTGGCCTTGTAATTCACGCGGTGATCGCTAATACGGTTTTCTGGAAAGTTGTATGTACGGATACGTTCAGAACGATCTACTGTGCGAACCTGGCTCTTGCGCTCTGCAGATGCAGCAGCCTCTGCCTTTTCTTGGGCATCAGCTAAAAGTCGGGCACGCAAAATACGTAGCGCAGATTCCTTATTTTGTAGCTGGCTCTTCTCGTTCTGACAGGAAACAACGATTCCAGTTGGAACGTGGGTCAAACGAACCGCAGAGTCAGTTGTATTTACCGACTGCCCACCAGGACCTGAAGAGCGGTACACATCAACGCGCACATCATTCATGTTTAACTCCACATCGATTTCTTCTGCTTCAGGAAGGATCAAAACACCAGCTGCTGATGTGTGAATTCGTCCCTGGCTTTCAGTCTCTGGCACGCGCTGCACACGGTGCACGCCACCTTCAAACTTCAAGCGGGCGTAAGGTGATTCGCCAGGTGCTGCAGTGCCCTTTGATTTAACTGCGACAGAAATATCTTTGTATCCACCCATTTCACTTTCGGTGGCATCGATGATTTCAACTTTCCAGTTGTGCTTTTCCGCGTATCGCATGTACATACGCAATAGGTCACCGGCAAATAGCGCTGATTCATCGCCACCAGCACCTGCTTTAACCTCCAAAATAACATCGCGATCATCATTGGGATCACGTGGCAGTAGCAACTCTTCAAGACGCTCTGCTGCTGCATCACGCGCCGCTTCTAGCGCTGGGATCTCTGCCGCAAACTCTGGATCAACAGCTGCTAATTCAGCAGCAGCTAACAAGTCATCTTCAGAAGATTTCCATGCCTTGAAACCTGCA
>CALMBJ010000086.1 GCA_937860175.1 uncultured Actinomycetes bacterium | reverse complement strand
TCGAGCACAGATTCCAGCATCACCTTGGATCTACGTGAACGGTGAAAGGTAATGGCAAAGCGATGCGCCTCGTCTCGAATCCGCTGCAATAGATATAGCCCCTCGCTGCTTCGAGGCAAAATGAGTGGATCCTTAGAGCCGGGTATCCACACCTCTTCTAATCTCTTAGCTAATCCGCACAAAGCAATATCTGTAATTCCCAGTTCATCTAATGCGCGTTGAGCGGCGTTTACTTGGGGCTGTCCACCATCTACCACTATGAGTTGAGGCGGATACGCAAACTTACTTGGCTTTCCACCAAGCTCTGCAACCTCGGCTTCATTTTCCTTACGATCATCTAGCAAACGCTTCAGGCGACGTGTAATAACCTGGTGCATCGCGCGGGTGTCATCAAATCCCTCGCTTGTGTCAATGATGAAACGGCGGTACTCGCTTTTCTTAATCATGCCATCTTCAAATACGACCATCGAAGCGACAACCGATGTACCCGAAATATTTGAAATATCAAAGCACTCAATTCGAAGTGGAGTGCGACCAAGGTTGAGATGTTCCTCAATCTCCGTCAACGCTTTACCACTTACCGCAGCATCCGTTGCCCGCTTACTGAGATATTGAATTAGGGAGTACTGTGCATTTCTCTTGACAGTGTCTAGAAGTTCAGCCTTGTCACCACGCTGTGGAACTTTGATCTCAACCTTTGTTGATCCAATCGAGCCAAGCCATTGCTCTAATTGATCTTTGTCGGAGGGTTCTGAGTTGATATAAATATTTCGTGGAACAGCGATGGCACCTGAGCCGTAGATTGAGTACAGGAGCGCTGTTAACTCATCCTGGCCTTCAAGGACCATCTCTTGATCCACAATCCAAGATCTAGAGCCCTTAACCGAACCGCGCTGCATCGAGAAGATTGAGCCGGCTGCGTGGAAACCATCGTGATAGATAGAGATGAAATCACCATCTAGATCGTCAGAGAAATTTCCTTCAGTTGATTTCTGCGCCTTTTCGAAGGATTCAATCTGATCACGCAGGCGCGCTGCTCGCTCAAACTCTTCATTTGCGGCGGCCGCATTCATCTCTTCGTGGAGCTTAGGAAGAATATTCTCCATCCCCGACTCCATAAACTCATTGAGTCGTTCCGCTAACTTCTTGTGATCCTCTTTCGAGATCCAATCTACGCATGGTGCGGCACATTTTCCGATATCGCCCAGTAAGCACTGTCGTTTGCTCCGTTGAGCCCGCGTAAAGTTGGCAGAAGAGCAAGATCTGACCGGGAAGACTTTGAGCAGTACCTCAAAAGTATTGCGCAGCGCCCACGCATTTGTATAGGGACCAAAGTACTTTAATCCCGGTCGTTTATCCTTTCGTGTTATAAAGATCATTGGGTACTCATCATTAAGTGAGAGAGCTAAATATGGGTAGGACTTATCATCCTTAAACTGAACGTTGTACTTAGGTTGATACTGCTTGATCCAACTAAACTCAAGAGCCAATGCTTCTAGTTCGGTACTTACAATCGTCCAATCCACGCGAACCGCTTCATGGACCATGCGATACGTTTTAGTTGCAAGATTTGCTTGAAAGTAATTACTTAAACGATTCTTAAGGTTTTTCGCCTTACCTACGTAAATTACCTTCTCCTGCTTATTGTAAAAACGGTACACCCCGGGGTGTTCAGGGATGTTGCTTGGCCGATAGCTTTGAGGATCTGCCATTGAATTACTTCTTTGCTGGTGTTGTTTTTTTAACTGCCTGCCGATTAGTTTTTAAGATCTCACCTAAGAACTGACCTGTGTAACTCTCCTTGACGCTAGCAACAGTTTCAGGAGTGCCTTCGGCAACCACCATTCCCCCACGGAAGCCACCTTCAGGTCCCATATCAATCACCCAGTCGGAACATTTGATGACATCAAGGTTGTGTTCAATGACAACCACGGTGTTGCCGGTATCTACTAGGCGATTGAGAACGGTTAACAACTTGTTTACATCTTCAAAGTGCAAACCAGTTGTCGGCTCATCCAAAACATAAATTGTGCGACCGGTTGATCGACGTTGCAGTTCAGTGGCTAGCTTTACTCGCTGAGCCTCTCCACCTGACAAGGTTGGAGCTGATTGACCTAGGCGCACATAGCCCAAGCCCACATCATTTAATGTCTTTAGGTAACGTGCGATCGCTGGTACTGACTCGAAGAAGCCATGCGCCTCTTCGATAGGCATATTCAAGACCTCAGCGATTGTCTTACCTTTGTAGTGCACCTCAAGGGTTTCACGGTTATATCGAGCGCCATGACATACCTCGCACGGAACATAAACATCAGGCAAGAAGTTCATCTCGATGGTGATAGTTCCATCACCAGAACAGTTCTCGCAGCGCCCGCCCTTAACGTTAAAGGAGAAACGACCTTGCTGATAGCCACGGATCTTTGCCTCACTTGTTTCGGCAAAGAGTGCACGAATCTTGTCAAAAACACCGGTGTATGTTGCAGGGTTTGAGCGAGGCGTACGACCGATCGGTGATTGATCCACATGTACAACCTTGTCGAGGTGTTCAATACCTGAAACAGTTCTGTGACGACCTGGAACCAGCCTTGCCCCATTTAACTTATTAGCCAATGTCGTATACAAGATGTCATTAACCAGGGTTGATTTACCGGAACCAGATACTCCCGTCACAGATACAAAGACACCAAGCGGAACCTCAACCTCAATATCCTTGAGGTTATTCTCCTTTGCACCCTTTACGACAAGCTTTCGCTTTGGATCAATTTCTCTACGCTTCTTTGGGATTTCAATAGATCTACGTCCAGATAGATAAGCACCGGTAATCGACTCCTTGGATGCGATCAAATCTTCGTAGCTGCCTGAAACAACAACCTTTCCGCCATGCTCACCGGCACCTGGACCAATATCCACAATCCAGTCTGCGGTGCGAATGGTTTCTTCATCATGCTCAACAACAATTAAAGTGTTTCCAAGATTTCGTAGACGAGTGAGGGTTTCAATTAAGCGCTTGTTGTCACGTTGATGCAAACCAATAGACGGCTCGTCAAGAACATAGAGCACACCAACAAGACCGCTACCAATTTGAGTAGCTAGGCGAATACGCTGCGCCTCTCCTCCAGATAAAGAACCAGCAGGTCGGGCTAAAGAAAGATAATCAAGGCCAACATCTAGCAAGAAGCCAAGTCTTGCGTCTGTCTCTTATACACATCTGACGCTGCCGACGATCTACTCTGTGTAG
>CALMBJ010000085.1 GCA_937860175.1 uncultured Actinomycetes bacterium | reverse complement strand
TCTTATTGGCAATATCTACAGTTGGAACCAATTGATGTACAAATGGAATCAATTGTTCGCCGCTTGCTGTCTTTATTGCCAGCAAGTCTTGTCCTGGCAGATTGATGACATCGCTAACTTCGCCAAAAACCTCGCCATTTTCAAGTACGGCTTGGCAGCCAATCAGTTGAAGAACGTGATACTCATCTTCATCATTACTTGGTTCATTAATATCTACATCTGCGTACAGCATTGTGTTTCGCAACTTTTCTATTCCATTGCGATCGGTTATGCCATCAAATCCCAGCAACAAGATCCCGTTATGGACTCGACCAGAGATAATCCTTAGATCTCCGTGAGTATCGGTTTGAACAGTTGCACCAATGGCAAAGCGACGATCAGGTTCATCTGTACGAACCTCTATCGTCGCCTCACCAAGAATTCCGTGAGCGCGACCAATTCGCCCCACGAGCAAACGCATTGTTAGCGAACTTCGTCGGTCTCGATGAGATCGACGCGGACTGTACGTCCTGCGAGCGCACTTACAACTGTGCGAAGTGCTTTTGCGGTACGACCATTACGACCAATGACCTTGCCGATATCTTCAGGGTTAACACGCACCTCTAAAGTTGTCCCGCGACGTCCGCTCTTTTCAGCGACAACAACATCATCAGGGTTATCGACGATTCCCTTGACCAAATGCTCTAGGGCTTCATCCATCATTATTACTCTGCAGCCGCTTCTTCAGTTGGAGTTTCAACAACAGCCTCTGCTGATGTTTCAACAACTGCTTCAACTGTCTCTTCCGCCACTGCTTCTGGCTCAGATGCTTCAACAACTGGATTCTCCGCGACAGGGTTTGCCTTAGCTGCAAGCTTCTCCTGTGCCTTCTTCTTCAATGTTGTTGCACCTTCTGCAGGTTCTGCAGCCGCCGCCTTCATCGCTGCTTCGTATGCAACAACCTTTCCTGGCTTAACAGCTGCAACCTTAAGAGTTCCTTCAGTTCCTGGAAGTCCCTTGTGCTTCTGCCAATCGCCAGTCACCTTAAGCAAAGCCTCTACAGCTTCAGATGGTTGTGCACCAACGCCGAGCCAATACAGAGCACGCTCTGAGTTGATCTCGATCAGTGATGGCTCTTGTCCTGGTACGTAGCGACCAATCTCTTCGATTGATAGACCATTACGTGCCTTGCGTGAGTCTGTAACTACAACGCGGAAAAATGGTGTGCGGATTTTGCCCATGCGCATTAAACGAATTTTTGTAGCCAAGAAAGTTGTACTCCTGTAAATGTGTGCCATGCGTTTTGACCGCAGCGGGGTGCGCGATCAATTCATATGACTATCGAATTGTGGATGTTGCTGGGGGTAGAGGGCCCCGTCAACAGGTGCCCAATTCTGCCATTTCCGACCCCAGATGCGAAATCGGCGCTTTACTGGCCCTCTTCCTGCGCTCGCTTGGCAGGGTTTCCTGATTTGGACTTTTTCTTCTTATTGACCGGCGCGTTCACCTTTGGCAAGGCTGGCATACCCATTCCTGGAGGCATTCCAGCTGGCATTCCACCATTGCGCACCTGCTTCATCATCTTTTGTGCAGCAGCGAAACGATCGACCAGGTTATTAACATCTGAAACCTTGCGACCTGAACCCAGGGCGATGCGCGCTCGACGGGATCCATTGAGCAGCTTCGGTTCGCGACGCTCTGCTGGTGTCATGGATTGAACAATGGCTTTTGTTCGAACAATCTCACCCTCATCAAAGTTTTCAATCTGCTTCTTCATCTGGCCTGCTCCTGGAAGCATTCCTAGCAGCTTAGACATGTTGCCCATCTTGGACATTGCCTGAAGCTGTTCTAGAAAATCTTCTAGGGTGAAATCTTCTCCGCTGGCAAACTTGGCTTCAAGCTTTGCTGATGTATCGGTGTCAAAGGCTTTCTTTGCTTGCTCGGCAAGGGTTGCAACATCGCCCAGCCCCAAGATACGTGATGCCATTCGATCTGGATAGAAAATATCAAACTCATGTAGTTTTTCACCGGTTGAAGCAAACATGATTGGGCGCTTTGTCAGAGATGCGATCGACAGTGCAGCGCCGCCTCGTGCATCGCCATCGAGCTTTGTTAAAACAACACCGTCAAATCCCACGCCATCTAAAAATGCTTGTGATGTTCGAACCGCGTCCTGTCCGATCATCGCATCGACAACAAACAAAATCTCATCAGGTTTTACAGCATCTCTAATGTCAGATGCTTGCTTCATTAAATCTTCATCTACACCTAATCGGCCGGCGGTATCAACAATTACCATGTTGTACATCTTGGACTTTGCAAACTCAATACCGTCTTTAGCAACTTTGACGGGATTGCCCTGGCCGTTACCAGGTTCAGGTGCAAAGACTGGAACGTTGACAGATTCACCAACAACTTGAAGCTGCGTAACAGCGTTAGGACGTTGTAGATCTGAGGCAACTAGTAAAGGGGTATTTCCCTGATCGGCGTAAAACTTTGCCAGCTTTCCGGCCAATGTAGTTTTACCCGCACCCTGTAAACCTGCAAGCATGATTACCGTTGGAGGATTCTTCGCAAAGCGAACTCTGCGTGCCTGTCCCCCGAGAATCTCGATCAAAGATGCATTAACGATCTCAAAGATCGCGTTGGCCTGGTTGGTTCCAGATTGCAGATTTGGCAGGGCGGCTAAAGACTTTTGTCGAATATCTTCAATGAAATCTTCTACAACAGATAGAGCCACATCAGACTCAAGAAGAGCCTGCCTAATCTCTAGACAAGTAGCCTCGATATCTGAACTCGAAATCTTTCCCTTGGATCGCAGGGAGGAAAACGCTCCACTAAAGCGCGAGGTCAGTGACTCAAACATAAGGAGGGAAGACTACTTCAAGGCCTGCTTAAGATGCGAAGCGACCTCGTTTGCGCGCTCAGAAGATAGTGGTCCCCCAGATAAATCAGTCAGATACAAGGTATCGATCGCCTCCGCACCAAGGGTTGTCACAATAGCTGAACGTATATCAACTTTGGATTGAGTTATTGCTGCGCCGATTCGGAAAAGCAAGCCCGGTCTGTCATGGCTGCGAACCTCGATCACCGTTGCATCTGTGGCGGCATCGATAAAGATTTCAACCTCAGGTTCTGGTACCGGAATCGCAGGTCTAGATGCGTAAGCAGCAGCACGGGCGTTTAGTTTTTCTTCAATATCCCTTGCATCAACTAAAGCTACAGAAATTAATTCATGAAGTTTTGCCGCACTCACCTCTGGGGCATGTGGCTCGGGGGTCACAATCCACAACATAACCGCAGAATTTCCAATGGTCTTTGTGCGCGCAGACTTAACATCAAGGCGCGAAATACTTAAGACACCGGCAACGATCGATAAAAGCCCCGGCTTATCGGGTGAGATAACTTCAACTGCGTAACCACTGGAGTGTTCTTCTAATGCAACTCGCAGCTGACCGCTTTGTGCCAGCGCTCTTTGTTCATCGCTAATCTCTGGCTGTTGCGCCACTTCAGCACCTGCCATCACCCGCTTTACTCTTTGCACAAGGTCATTTACCAGTGTGGCTTTCCAATCACTCCAGCCGGCGCTACCTGTGGCTTCACCATCTGCAATGCTCAGCGCATGCAGAAGTTCCAATGTATTTACATCAGGAATTACTGAAAGAATTGATTCAATCGTTGCCGGATCATCCAGATCTCGCCTCGTGGCCGTCGATGAAAGTAATAGGTGGTGCAGGATCAAGTTCTTCACAATTTCAATCTCTTTAGCTTTGAATCCCATTCTCTGCGCTATCGGCTCAATTAAGCGAACCCCACGTTCGGAGTGATCTTCCGCGCTACCTTTTCCGATGTCATGAAAAAGAGCTGCAAACAATAGTAAATCCGGTCGCTGAACTCTTCGAGTTAGCTTTGCTGCGTGTACTGCGGTTTCAACCATATGTCGATCAACTGTGTGCCGATGTAGCGCATTTCGTTGAGGTAGAGAGCGAACACTTCGCCACTCAGGAATCCACTCAAAAATGATCTCTTCTTGGTCAAGTGATTCAAAGATGTTTACCATGGCTTCACCTGCGCCAATTAATGTAATCAGAAGTTCGCGCGCTTGATCTGGCCAAGGGTTGGTGAGCTTGCCCTCTCCGTTCTTAAGACTTGCTGCTAGTTCGGTACATGTTTTTAGTGAAAGCGGCAAACCTAATTGCGCAGCAGTAGCCGCCGCACGTAGCCCGACCAATGGATCCTCATCCAATGAACCCAAGGAGTCAACAACGATCTCACGATTGATTGCGCTGACATTTTTTGCAACTGCTGTAACCCTGTTCTTGGTGATGTACTTACCTAAACCATCCTTGCCTTTATGTTCAATCGCATGCCAGGTGTAATTAAGTAGATAATCAACTGAGCGAGCAGCCTGAGCAACTTCTCCCATCATTGCATCGGCGTCTGAGTAGGCCAGTAACTGTGCAACCTTGTCCTGCTCTTGAAAAAGTAAACGATCTTTTCCGCGACCACTTGCGATGTGTAAGGATTCACGGACATTGTTGAGCGTTGCTTCTGCCCAACTGATCTTTTCTAAGGGAACAGGAACGATTCCAGCTGATGAAATCGCTTTCAGCGCCTGGATGTCACGTAAACCGCCCCGAGCTTCCTTTAAATCTGGTTCGAGTAAGTACGCTAACTCTCCTGAACGCACATGGCGTTCCTGCAAACTCATGTGTAGCTTGGCTAAGTTCTCCTTGGCGTTCTTACGCCAAAACTCAAAGTTATCGTTCCTAACATGTGCGACTAGCTCAGGATTTCCGGAAATCAAACGGATATCCAATAATCCTGTGGCAACTCTTAAGTCGGATGAGGCTGCCTCTCGCGACTGAGTTCTCGTTCTGACGGAGTGATCAACACTTCTGGTGTCCCAGAGCGGATATAGAACCTCGTTGACAAAGCTCTTTAGAGCTTCCTCTGAAATTTTTCCTGTATGCAAAAAAACAATATCAAGATCTGAACCTGGAGATAGCTCGCCGCGGCCATAACCACCAACCGCGGCGAGTGCTATCTCCCTACCCGAATTATTGAGACCAGATGCTTTTGCAGCCTTGTCAAATAGTTGAGTTAAGTAACGATCGCTCTCGTTCGATCGCTCTCGCCTCTCTCGGGTACTCATTGAAGTTACCTTAGATCGCGTCTACGCCGCGTTCTCCTGTTCTGACGCGAATAACTTGATCAACTGGTGTGGTCCAAACCTTTCCATCACCAATTGATCCTGTTGAAGCCGCCTTTACGATTACATCAACGACCGAGTCGGCATCCTTGTCATCTACAAGAACTTCAAGGCGCACCTTTGGCACAAGGTCAACGGTGTACTCAGCGCCGCGATAAACCTCGGTGTGCCCGCCTTGACGACCAAAGCCACTAGCTTCTGAAACTGTCATACCCGTTATGCCTGCACCCTGAAGGGCGTTCTTCACATCATCTAACTTGAACGGCTTCAAGATCGCTGTAATGAGTTTCATTGTTAAGCCCCCTTCGAGATGCCAAAGACGCTGCCTTGGCTATTGTCTGATAGTTCATATGCACGTTCTGCATGTATTGCAAGGTCGATGCCTGCGATCTCTTGATCATTGGTGATTCTGAAGCCAATCGTGAGATCGATGATCTTTCCGATTATCAAGGTTGCAATGAATGAGTACGCAAGTACGGCTACAGCACCAACGATCTGCTTAATGAGTTGCTCTGTTCCGCCGCCATTGAATAGGCCAACTTCAACACCGACAAACCCAATCATTACAGTTCCAACGATTCCACCTACGAGGTGAACTGCAACAACATCAAGCGAATCGTCGTAGCCCAACTTGAACTTTAGTCCCACAGATAGTGCACAGAGCGCACCTGAGACCGCTCCAATTATCAAAGCCCCACTGGCGTTTACTGCAGCACATGCCGGAGTGATTGCAACTAGTCCTGCAACCACACCAGATGCAGCACCAAGACTTGTAGCGTGACCATCACGAATCTTTTCTACCAATAGCCAGGCAAGAACTGCAGCTGTAGTAGCACCGATTGTGTTGAGAAGTGCAAGCCCTGCCGTTCCATTTGAAGCGATCGCTGATCCCGCATTAAAGCCAAACCAGCCAAACCACAGTAGTGCTGCTCCAAGCATTACCAACGGCAAGCTATGTGGGCGCATTGCTACTTTTCCAAATCCAATACGCTTACCCAAAATAAAGGCTAATGCCAAACCAGCAGCACCTGCGTTGATGTGAACCGCAGTTCCACCTGCAAAGTCCAGCGCTCCCAGATCATTTGCGATCCAACCACCGGTTTTTGCAACAAAGTCATCAAAGGCAAATACCCAGTGTGCAACTGGGAAGTAAACAAGTGTTGCCCAAATACCGGCAAAGACCATCCATGCGCCAAACTTTGCGCGATCTGCAATAGAGCCTGAAATAAGTGCGACGGTAATTGCTGCAAAGATCCCCTGGAATGCGATGAAGACCGCCGCTGGGATTGTTCCAATGAGAGCGGTTGAATTATCAAGTCCATTTAAGAATGTGAATTGACTGATATCTCCGATGAGACCTCTTCCGCCAACAGATTCTCCGAAAACAAGGGAGAATCCAAAAGCGATCCACAAAACAAAAACAAGTGCAAGAGCGCCAAATGACATCATCATCATGTTGAGCACGCTCTTAACGCGAACCATGCCACCATAAAAAAGTGCAAGGCCCGGAATCATAAGAACAACAAGTCCTGTACTAATTAACATCCACGCGGTATCGCCTGAATTGAGAGTTTCCATGAAAGACCACCTAAAGTAAGTTCGAGAAATTTCTCGTCTTTGAGATGGCTCAACCCTCTACCCGCGTAGTTACAACCAAGGGATTGCCTTGTGTCAGGTTGGTGACAAAACCAAGGCTTGTGTTAAATCTGGGTTACGCCAAAAGCCCCGATATGTAGCTCTGAGCGTCAAATGGAGCAAAGTCCTGCTCCGACTCTCCGGTGCCAATCCATTTGATGGGTATCCCGAGTTCGGCCTCAATAGCCAGAGCAACTCCGCCCTTTGCACTGCCATCTAACTTAGTCAGAATTACTCCAGTTACATCAACACTTTCAGTAAAGATTCGTGCCTGTTGTAAACCATTTTGGCCGGTTGTTGCATCAATTACCAAGAGAACTTCATTGATTGGAGAAACTTTTTCTACAACTCGCTTTACCTTTGATAACTCTGCCATCAGATCACTCTTATTGTGCAATCGACCAGCGGTATCAATGATGAAAATATCGCTATTTGAATCATGTGCACTTTTTGCACCATCAAAGGCAACAGATGCCGGGTCTCCATTTTCCTTACCCGAAACAACTACAACACCAATTCGGTCTCCCCATGTTTTGAGTTGATCTACCGCTGCAGCTCTAAAGGTGTCACCTGCAGCTAGAACCACGCTCTTTCCATTTTTTGTGTAATAAGAGGCTAACTTTGCAACTGAAGTCGTTTTGCCGGTTCCGTTAACACCCACAACCATGATCGTTGTGGTGCCGTCAGTAATTATCGGCTGGCGAGAACCTTTGGACAGGTTTAGCATCATGATTTCAATCAAAGCTTCTTCTGCGTTTTCGCCCTTTACCTTCTTGGCCGCCGCTAAGAACTCTTGAGTCAATCTCGGTCCCACATCTGATGACAGCAGCTCTTGTTCTAGTTCTGCCCAATCGGCGGGAGAAAAATCATTTGTGCCTTTAATCTTGGCGATGAACTTACTAAAAAGACCCATCGTGCAACACCTTAACTTGCGTCAGATTCGCGCAAGCGTTGAGAGATAACCTCAGTTACGCCATCTCCGCGCATCGTTACGCCATACAAGGCATCTGCGATTTCCATGGTGCGCTTTTGGTGGGTAATGATGATCAACTGAGAACTTTCGCGAAGCTCCTCAAGCACACCTAACAAGCGGCCAAGGTTTACATCATCAAGTGCTGCCTCGACCTCATCAAGTA
>CALMBJ010000084.1 GCA_937860175.1 uncultured Actinomycetes bacterium | reverse complement strand
TGTTTGGAACAGTTGCCCACTTTGCAATAGAAATTCCCGCATCACCTTGTGCACCTGTTGCACCCGTTGCCCCTTGTGCTCCTGCAGTTCCTGTTTCACCAGTTAAACCTTGAACGCCTTGAATTCCTTGTGGACCTGCTGGACCAGTAGCGCCAGTTGAACCAGCACTGCCCGTTGCACCAGCACTACCTGTAGCACCAGTTGCTCCAGTTAATCCTGTATCGCCCTTTGCACCGGCAGCACCAGTTGCACCAATCGATCCAGTAGCGCCGGTAGCGCCAGTAGCGCCAACTAAACCTGTTGCACCAGTAGCACCGGTTGCTCCCATCGCACCTTTGTCTCCTGTTGCACCTTTCTCGCCAGTTGCACCTTTGTCACCCTTATCGCCTTTTTCACCTTGCGCACCCGTCTCACCTTTGGGACCAGTTGGACCAGTATCACCAGTAACTACGGAAGCAGTTGCAGCCTCTTTAGCTTTCAGTGATGTTGTAACTTTCCAAACTCCTTTTGTCTTTGGTCCGTAAAGATTTAGATTCTTTGTATCGATGTAGAAATCACCATTGATTCCCAATGATTTTGAGGGTGCTCCCGAGCCGTTAAGGATTGTGTTTACAACGGTCGTAGGAGAAGGCCCTGCTGCTCTCTTAGTGCTTTTCTCAGCAGCTGATACTGAAGGAAGTATCGCTAATGAAAAAACAAGGGTCAGCGCGAGGAAGGATTTATTGGCTTTCATGGTTCACCGAAATTTCTGTGTGGGGATTTCAGTGTGAACCTGTGAATATCCACAATTAATAAGGATTTCCGCACTGCGTTTACGCGTAAAGGTTGGGAAAGCCCTACAAAAAATATTTATTTCTCTGCCGCATTACTCAGCCTCAGTGGCTAGGATTCCCAGCATTGAGGTGTTTATTACAAGTAGTCGATGACGAGGGGTCAGGACAAGCAGTACTAACGAGAGGACAGTAAATGTCATCAAAGAAAAGAATCGCAGCGGTTGCAATCACTATTGCCGCACTGACTGCAGGATCAACAGGAATCGCTTCAGCACATGATGGAGCGAACAAAGGATTAGTAAAGGCGACCGTCCTTGCGGATCTAGTTAAGGCAGGAACAATTACACAGGTACAAGCTGATGCAATCTCAAAGAAGTTCGATGAGGTTCGCGCTGCTAAGCAGGCAGAGCGTGCTGCCAAGAAGACAGAGCGCGCAGCAAAGAAGGCAGAGCGTGCTGCAAGCAAGGCTCCACGTCCTTAAGTTGTAAATAATTGCTGAAAAACCCGCCACGTGAGCAATCACTTGGCGGGTTTTTCTTTCCCCATGGCAAGATGCGCACATGCGCATTCATATTGGTAGCGATCACGCTGGTCTGGAATTAAAGGCGGCACTTGTTGAGTACTTGCAAAGCAAGGGTCACGAGGTAAATGACCACGGCCCGCATGAGTATGACGCGGTTGATGATTACCCAGATTTTTGCATTCCAGCAGCGATAGCAACTGTTGCAGATCCAGCATCACTTGGAATTGTTTTAGGTGGTTCAGGAAATGGTGAGCAGATCGCTGCAAACAAAGTTAAGGGTGTGCGTGCAGTTCTAGCGTGGAGCGTGGAGACAGCAAAGCTTGGTCGTGATCACAACAATGCAAATGTTGTTGGAATCGGTGGACGCATGCACTCAATCGAAGATTGCAAAGCGATTATTGATGCCTTTATCGAAACGCCATTTTCAAATGATGAGCGACATATTCGCAGAATCAACAAGATCGCTAAGTATGAAAATGAAGGTTCGCTTTAAGCCTTTATGTACATCATGTCGTTAACGGCATGATCCTTATCAATACCCTGTCCTTCAAACCGTGTAACTGGTCGCCATTCAGGTTTCTCAATTACTCCCCCAGTAAACAAGGTTGAGGCTGCAAAGACATCTTGAATGCTGAGTGCATAAGGCACCCAGTCCGTTGCAATATGAATGAAGCCACCCTTTTTAATCTTCGGGTGAATTAATGCGAGAAATCCCTCATTCACAATGCGACGCTTGTTGTGCTTTTTCTTAGGCCATGGATCTGGAAAAAAGAGATGGATTCCATCCAATGATTCATCGGCGACCATATGCTGCAAAACAACATGCACATCTTCTTCAATAACCTTTAGATTTGTTAAATCATTTTCAACAATGCGAGCTAGCAACTTTCCAATTCCAGGTGGGTGAACATCAACGGCAATGTATCCATTGTTGGGGTGATTCTTTGCAATGATTGCTGTTGCCTCCCCCATGCCAAAACCAATCTCCATGATGACCTTGTCGCTGGCTGGAAAGATCTCAGAAATCTTTATCTGTTCCTGCTTGAACTCGATTCCATGAACCTTTTGCAGGGCATCTTTGGCTAAACGCTGGGCATCTGTAATTCGGGAGCCTCGGATGCTGTAACTGCGTACCGATGGGCGTTCCATGGGGCAACTGTGTCATGGTTGGATAAGAACCTACAAAATCACCGAAGGAGATTCCAGTGCCAGGTCTGAATTTGAGCCGTGCCGAAGCTAAAGAGCGTGCGGACCATCTTTATGTAAATAGTTATGTAGTAACCCTTGATGTCACAAAGGGAGAAGAGACCTTTTACTCAAAGTCTGAGGTTTCCTTTACTTGTAACAAGCCGGGCTTTGCAACCTTTATTGATGCTGTTGGTCGCTCAGTTATCAGCGCAACCCTTAATGGTGTTGCTGTAGATACAAGCAACTTTGATGGCAAGAGCATCTTCCTAACCAACTTGGCTGCCGACAATCTCTTGGTGATTGAGATTGAAGCTGAGTACTCAAAGTCTGGCGAAGGTTTACAGCGTTCGGTTGATCCATCTGATGGCGAGATTTACTTGTATTCACAAGGCGAGACTGCACATATTCGAAATATGTTCCCTTGCTTTGATCAGCCTGCGTTAAAGGCAACCTTCTCACTAACTGTTACAACCCCAGGTCACTGGGAAGCGGTTTCAAATAACCCAGTTGAGTCAAAAGTTGCTAAGGGAGATCTTGTTGAATGGAAGTTCTCAACAACTCCACGCATCGCTACCTATCTTGATGCATTAATCGCAGGTCCTTACTCCTCTGTTCACGATGTATACAAGGGTCAAAAGGAGATTCCACTAGGAATTTACTGCCGCAAGTCGATGATGCAGTACCTAGATCCAGAAGATATCTTTTTGATTACCAAGCAGGGTTTTGAGTACTTTGAAAAGACATTTGGTTTGGCATATCCATTTGAGAAGTATGACCAGATCGCAGTAGTTGACTTTAACTTTGGCGCGATGGAGAACGCAGGCGCGGTTACCTTCCGCGAAGATGTATTGGTATTCCGTAGCCACATGCCAGATAAGGCGTACCTGTCACGTGCAAACACAATCCTGCACGAGATGGCACACATGTGGTTTGGTGACATGGTCACTATGTCATGGTGGGACGATCTATGGCTCAACGAATCATTTGCAGAATGGTCTTCATACCTTGCACTTGCCGAATCAACACGCTTCAAGGGCGCTTGGTCTGAGTTCAACTCTGCTCGTAAGAACTGGGCATATCGCCAAGATCAGTTGTCATCTACCCACCCAATCATCGCTGACATGGTTGATATGGAAGCTGTTAACGCAAACTTTGATGGAATTACATATGCAAAGGGAGCATCTGTTTTGCACCAATTAGTTGCACACGTTGGCCGCCCACAATTTATCGCGGCTCTTCAGACTTACTTTGCAAAGCATGCGTGGGGAAATACAACCCTCGAAGATCTTCTTGTTGAGCTAGAGGCATCGAGTGGACGCAAGTTAGATGGTTGGGTAAATACTTGGCTTCAAACAGCTGGTGTAAACACACTTCGTCCTTCACTTGAAATTGAGGGTGATGTCTATAAGAGCATCACTATCAAGCAAGAGGCACCACTGGTTCCTGCAGATTCAAAGGAGCTTCGCCCGCACCGTCTTGCAGTTGGTTTGTATGACATCAGCGGAGATTCGTTGAAGCTACGCAAGAGCGTTGAGCTAGATGTTGCTGGTGAGGCAACGGTTGTTGCAGAGCTTGCAGGTGAAAAGGTTGCAGATCTATTGCTCATCAATGATCGCGATCTTTCATACGCAAAGCTTCGCTTTGATGATCGCTCAATTGCAACGCTTAAGACGCATCTAGGAAAGCTAGATGATGCCTTGGCTCGTGCGCTTTGCTGGGCTTCTATCTGGGATATGCATCGCGATGCCGAGATCTCATCAGCTGACTTCATCGAGATTGCCCTGAATGGTTTAGCTGGCGAAACCGATGATGCGATCGTCAATATCGTTTTAATGCAACTCAATACCTCAGTCGAGGCGTATGCAAAGGATTCAAATCGAGCTGCATACCGCGAGAAGCTTGCTAACGGTTTGTGGGCGCTAACTAATAGCTCTGCACCAGGAAGCGATATTCAACTTCTTGCTTCACGTGCATTTGCAATTAATGCACACACTGCAGATCAAACCGCAAAGATTCGTGAGCTTCTCAACGCAAACGTTCCAGGGCTTAAGGTAGATACAGATCTTCGTTGGTACTTCCTGATTGCACTTACTGAGCGCGGAGCGGCAACAAAGGCTGAACTAGATGCAGAACTTGCAAAGGACAACACAACAAGCGGAAACATCGCCTTTGAAACCTGTTTAGCAGCTATGCCAAACAATGAGGCTAAGGCTTATGCATTTAACAAGGTCTTAAATGAAGACATCGTTACATCTATGAGAAGCGCTTTGATCGCTGGTTTCCAACGTCCAATACAGCGTGATCTACTAGAGCCATTTGTGAATCTGTACTTCGACAACCTCATTAACGCTTGGGAATCTAAGTCTTATGAAGGTGCGGCTAAGTACGTCACTGGCTTCTATCCAAACTGGATTGTGAAGCAATCAACTGTTGATGCAACTAATGCGTGGCTCAATGGTGCTGGAAAAGATTCACCAGCGGTGCTTCGTAAACTTGTTAAAGAGTCTCAGGATGGATTAATCCGAGCACTCAAGGTGCAAGGGCTAGATCGCTAATTATTCAATTGATGTGATTGCTGATGTCTTAGCCTTTCGAGGCTTTGACATCGCATAAGCAAGAACTGAGATAACAACAAACATAATTGTTGGAACCACAAAAAAAGTTACTGTGGTTTCAAGAACTGACATTTGTGTGTATTCGACGATTGGGCCTTCATTGCGCATGGTGGAAGTGTAATTTACTTACGCAGTAGCCGCAGCCACACCAAATGGCTCTAGGTACTGTAACCATCTGTGATCTGTACGACCTGTTCCCAGAATTCTCCATGCTGCGCCAACTGGCTCGCGCGGCAAGGTGCGAAGTCTCCAGCCGAGCTCCTTCAGGTGCTTGTCTGCCTTGATGTGATTGCACTTATGGCATGCTGAAACGACATTTTCCCAATTGTGTCCGCCACCGCGACTGCGAGGAATCACATGGTCAATGGAAGTTGCAGGTGCCGAGCAGTAAACACAACGCCCTCCGTCGCGAGCAAATATTGCGCGGCGTGAAAGAGGAACAGAGTGTCGATAAGGAATACGAACAAACTTATTGAGACGAACAACTGAAGGAAGTGAAATCTCGCCACCGGCAAAACGTAAAACTTCGCCTGAATCTTCAACCATTGTTGCTCTGTGATTGAGAACCAAAATGAGCGCGCGACGATCTGTGATGACACCCAATGGTTCGTAAGTGGCATTGAGAACAAGTGTGCGCGACATAAATCGCTCCCGATCTGGCGCGTGGCTCGCGCCGATTGGTTTATCTTGCACCAAAACACCCGACCACGTGGGTATTGAAGAGCGGTATTTAGGTGACAATTTGGATAAAGTCTCGTCATTATGAGCGACTCTATGCGTGACTTCCTGGACTGGATGGCGGGTACTCCCCTTCGGGTTCTGACCATCCTCGTGGGCGCTGCCCTGATTCAATCCTTTGGCTCACGAGCTATTGCCAAAGCGATGAAGAAGTTGGCCTCGGTTGATCTTGTTCCGGGTCCTCGCAATATTGTCTCCCGCCAAAAGGAACGTGCCAGCACAATCGGTGGAGTTTTATCTGCAACGCTAAAGGCAACAACATGGATCGTTGCAACCGCGATGGCACTTGGAGAGTTTGGTTTTGATTTAGGTCCACTGATTGCCTCTGCAGGTATCGTCGGCGTTGCATTGGGTCTTGGTGCGCAGACTTTGGTCCGAGATGTTTTATCTGGAATCTTTATGTTGATTGAAGATCAGTACGGAGTCGGTGATTCAATTTCAGTACTTGAAGTAGAAGGCGTTGTTGAAAAGGTTGGGTTACGTGTGACAACTGTTCGCGATGGCCAGGGAACCTTGTGGTACCTACGTAATGGCGAAATTCTTAAGGTTGGAAATCAATCTCAATCAGGTTGATTAACAAGGGAATTGGCTGCCATCTCTAAATAGATCCATAACTCAGCCTTTAGAGCTGCATCCATTTCAACACCTTCAACAGCCTTATGCATTGCATCGAGCCAAGCATCCCGAGCAGCTTGGTTGATTGGAAACTCTGCATGGCGCATTCGCAAACGAGGATGTCCGCGGTTTTCCTGATAAGTGCTTGGTCCGCCCCAGTACTGTTCTAAAAACCATTGCAAACGTTGGGCCGCACCCTTCATATCTGTTTCTGGATACATAGGTCGCAAGATTGGATCTGTTGCAACTACCGCATAAAACTGTGAAACAAGATCTGCGAAGAACTTTTCGCCACCTACCTCTTCATAAAAGGTACTCATAGCGGAAGGTTACTTTCAGTAGTTGCCTGAGGAATAGATTTAAATTTAAGTGACATGAGACCGAGTACCAAGACTGGAACCGCTGCAGCAAAGCAAAGCCATCCGTAGCTAAGGGTTCCAATAATCACACCGGCAAGTGCGCCTCCTCCAGCTCCTGCAAGGTTCATCACCAAATCACTTGCACCTTGTGAAGATGCTTTAAAGGCAGGTTCTACGCTTTCAGAGAGCAATGCAGATCCTGCGATCAATGTGCAGGACCAACCCAAGCCAAGTAAGAACAATCCAACACCTAATGTATATGCGTCATCGGCACGGGCAAAACCTGAAACAACCGTTGATAGCAAGAGCGTAACAATGCCAATTTGAATAACTCGAACACGACCTAAACGATCGCTGAGCGCTCCAACTAGCGGCGAGAATGCGTACATACCTAAAACGTGAATGCTGATTACCAAACCAATGATTGTCAGCGTGACATCAACATGTGCCATATGTACTGGAGTCATCACCATCACCGACACCATGGCAACATGGCCAATTGCAATTGAAAGGATGGCAAAGAGTGTGATCGGGTTACTTCGAATATGTGCCAGCGCCTTCTTTGTAGAACCTTTCTCTCTCTTTGTTACCGTCTCTTTATTGGCAACTAGATAAGGATCTGGCTTTAGAAATAGCGCGATTACTACTGTGGCCAATGCAAGTGTTGTAGCTGAAATCAAATACGGACCAACCAGGCGCGGTAAACCAAAGTTTTCTGCCAGGTTTCCTGCTGGTTGCATCAGATTAGGAC
>CALMBJ010000083.1 GCA_937860175.1 uncultured Actinomycetes bacterium | reverse complement strand
GATTTCTGCCTGTCTCGTGGGCTCGGAGATGTGTATAAGAGACAGACACCAAGGTTTGGACCTAGGTGTCCACCAGTGCGAGACACCTTGTCGATGAGGAACTCACGAATATCAGAGGCCAGTTGATTCAACTCGGCAGGGCTCATGCTCCGCAGTTGGTCAGGCGACTGAATGTTAATTTTCATTGTCAACGAGTAAGTTTTTACTCAACCAACAGTGAACGAAGCACGTACTGCATAATTCCACCGTGACGGTAGTAGTCCGCCTCACCTGGTGTATCGATGCGAACCTTAGCTGTGAACTTCTTATCACCGGCTGTAACGGTTAGCTCCTTTGGAACTCCCCCAGTGTTGAGTGCAGTGATTCCAGTGATCGCAAAGGTTTCAGTGCCATCTAGACCCAATGAAGCAGCTGTTTCTCCATCCTTAAACTGCAATGGTAAAACGCCCATTCCGATCAGGTTTGAACGGTGAATACGCTCAAAACTTTCAGCAATGACCGCGCGAACACCCAGTAGAGCTGTTCCCTTGGCTGCCCAGTCACGTGATGATCCAGATCCATACTCTTTACCTGCCAAGATTACGAGTGGAACTCCGGCTGCTTGATACGCCACAGATGCATCGTAAATAGTTGTTTGTTCACCATTAGCTAGGAAGTTGCGGGTGTATCCACCTTCAACGCCATTTAGTAATAGGTTCTTTAGACGAATGTTGGCAAATGTTCCGCGAATCATTACCTCGTGGTTACCACGACGTGAACCATACGAGTTGAAATCTGCTCGCTCGATACCATGCTCAGCTAAGTACTTACCCGCTGGTGAATCAGCTTTGATGTTTCCGGCTGGAGAAATGTGATCTGTTGTCACAGAATCCCCCAGAACCGCCAGAACTCGAGCACCAGCAATATCAGTTACAGGTGTTGGATTCTTAGGCATGCCTTCAAAGTAAGGAGGTTTACGAACATAGGTTGATTTCGCATCCCACTCAAAGACCTTACCTGTAGGTGTCGCAAGTGACTTCCAGCGGTGATCGCCTTCAAACACCGTTGCATAATCCTTAGTAAACATCTCAGATGAGATTGAGGAATCAATTACCGATTGAATCTCTTGCGGTGTTGGCCAAATATCCTTCAGGAATACATCATTACCTGCGGTGTCTTTACCTAGTGAATCCTTCTCAAAATCATGATCCATAGTTCCAGCGATTGCGTAGGCAACCACGAGTGGTGGAGATGCTAGGTAATTCATCTTTACATCAGGGCTAATTCGGCCCTCAAAGTTACGGTTTCCAGAAAGAACTGCGGTAACAGCTAGATCTGACTCATTGATCGCCTTGCTGATTTCAATTGGGAGTGGGCCTGAGTTACCAATACAAGTAACGCAGCCATAACCAACAAGGTTAAAGCCCAGCGCCTCCATGTACTTAGTCAGATCTGCGCGATCGTAGTAATCAGTTACAACCTTTGATCCCGGTGCCAAGGTGGTCTTTACCCAAGGCTTTGATTTCAAACCTTTTTCTACCGCTTTCTTAGCAAGCAGAGCAGCGCCGATCATTACCGATGGGTTAGAGGTATTGGTACATGAAGTAATTGATGCGATCACAACATCGCCATTCTTCACACGGGTAGAGCCTGCAGGAACCTCGCCCTTATTGGTTTTTTCACCAAAGTAGCTTGGAAGAACCTTTTCAAAGGCGCTCTTTGAATCACTCAGTGAGATGCGATCTTGTGGGCGCTTTGGACCCGAAATAGAGGGAACAACAGTTGAAAGATCTAGCTCTACAACTTGAGAGAAGCGTGGCTCAACTGATGGGTCATGCCACATACCTTGTGCTTTTGCGTACTTTTCTACCAAAGCAACTTGATCCTCTGTGCGACCTGTAAGGCGTAGGTAGCGAAGAGTTTCTTCATCGATTGGGAAAATTGCACAGGTAGAGCCGTACTCAGGACTCATGTTTCCGATTGTTGTTCGGTTAGCCATAGGAACTGCAGTAACTCCTGGACCAAAGAACTCTACAAACTTGCCGACAACACCGACCTTGCGCAAGATCTCGGTAATAGCTGTCTCTTATACACATCTGACGCTGCCGACGATCT
>CALMBJ010000082.1 GCA_937860175.1 uncultured Actinomycetes bacterium | reverse complement strand
GTGTATAAGAGACAGATCCTGCAGGACCTTGAGCATCTCCTCATTTGATAAAGATGCACGCCATCCCGGAATTGATTCCAGTTTGTCGAGGGTTCCACCTGTATGTCCCAAACCACGGCCTGATAACTGTGGAACCGCCGCACCACAGGCTGCAACCAGTGGAGCTAAGGGCAAGGTGATCTTGTCACCAACGCCACCAGTTGAATGCTTATCAACCGTTGGTCGAGACAAGGCAGACCAATTCATTCGTTCGCCACTATTGATCATCGCATCGGTCCACCGTGAAATCTCGCGGTTTTCCATGCCATTAAGCAAGATCGCCATAAGTAGCGCTGACATTTGCTCATCAGCCACTGCGCCACGGGTATATGCGTCAATTACCCAATCAATTTGCGGGTCTGTCAATGAATGGTGGTCACGCTTTGCCGCAATGATTTCTGCGGCGGAGAAGGCTTCAATCATTTATCGCTCGTTGCGATCTAAATCCTCAGGACCAAAGGCCCACGGAAGCATCGCTGACATCTTCTGTGGTCCATCATCTGTCATGAGCAGCGCTTCAGAGCCACCATGCTCAAACAAAAGTTGGCGGCAACGTCCACATGGTGCAAGAAAATCGCCTTGGCCATCGACACACACAATTGCAACTAAACGTCCGCCACCTGTTGAGCACAGATTTGAAACTAAACCACACTCAGCGCATAGACCGACACCGTAGCTAGCGTTCTCAACGTTGCAACCGGTAACGATGCGCCCATCATTAACCAAGGCTGCAACACCCACCGGAAAGTTTGAGTATGGCGCATACGCCATCTTCATGGCACCGATTGCTGCTTGATGAATCGCTTCCCAGTTAATGTTTGTCATCGAAGTCCACCACGGCGGTATGGAACACCATCTGCGGCCGGCATTCGCAATCTTTGTGAGGCAAGTGCCATCACCAAAAGAGTTGCGATGTAAGGCGTCATTGTTACTAGCTGTCCTGGTAGCTCTTCAACTGTTAGGTAGAACCACAATGTCAAAGCAGCTACAACAACGCTTACTATGGCAGGAATAACTTTGCCGCCCTTGAACTTCTTGAATGCAACAAAGAGCAAGATAACAACTATGAGCAATAGCAAGGCGCGAATAGCTGATGAGTCACGCAACTGCAGCGCATCTGCAAATCCAAAGAGACCTGCACCTGCGAGCAGTCCTCCTGGACGGTAGTTTCCAAATAGCAGCGCTGCAAGACCGATATATCCACGTCCGGCAACTTGATTCTCTTGGTAGTTGCTTGCAGCAACGATCGCCAAGAAGCCTCCACCTAATCCAGCAAGACCACCTGAAATCATTACACCTGCATACTTCATCGCGTAGACATTTACACCTAGTGATTCTGCTGCAATTGGTGCTTCTCCTGCGCTACGTAGTCGCAAACCAAAAGCGGTACGCCACAGGAT
>CALMBJ010000081.1 GCA_937860175.1 uncultured Actinomycetes bacterium | reverse complement strand
CTCAACCCACTACAGATCAGCTCAGTTAATCAGGGTGTAGAGCTAACTTCACCTGTAACGATTTCGGGTCAGGCCTGTACCTTTGAAGCCAATGTTGTCTGGAAGCTGTTACAAGGTGAGACAGTAGTTAAAGAAGGTTTCACAACCGCTAGCTCTGGTTGCCCTGAACGAGGCGATTGGAGTATCTCCCTTGGAGATCTTGAACCGGGTGAGTACACAATCCAAGGGCTTGAATACTCCGCTGAAGATGGTTCACTCTTTGCGATAGATGACAAAAAGTTCACAGTTAAGAAATAAGAGCGGAGACGAGGAGATTTGAACTCCTGAAGGGTTTAACCCCTTACCTCGTTAGCAGTGAGGCGCACTCGACCGGGCTATGCGACGTCTCCTTGTTACAGCGCTAGTTTAGCGTAACCCTTTGGCCTCGCCATCCCCGCCTTGTAGGCTAGATATATGGAGAATTCAGATAAGGCGTTGAATACCGGCGCAAAGCGAGTTTATGACGTTGCCCCATCAGAAATGTTTGCCGAGTTTATGAAATCCGGCTGGGCACCAACTCCTTTAACTGGAATTACTCAAGATGAGGTAGTGGCGCACTGTGTTGGTCGTCGTGCAAAGCTATCTGAAGCATTTACCGGTCTTCGTTTAGTTCTTCCAAGTGGTGGTCCAAAGCAACGTAGTAATGACACAGATTATTTGTATCGTCCACACACAGCCTTTGCTTACTACACCGGAGTTCAAGGTGTAGAAGCACACCCTGATTCAGTACTTGTTATGGATCCATCTGAAGATGGACACACACCAATTTTGTTTATCAATCCTCGCTCTACCCGCGACACATCTGCTTTCTATACCGATGCAAAAAATGGAGAGCTGTGGGTTGGTCGCCGCTTTACAACAGGTGAGGCATCAGAGCGTTACGGAGTTGAGGTTCGCGAGATCGCCGAGCTTGAAAAGTTTTTGAAAGGTAAGAAATCAGCGGCGCTTCATGGCGTTGATGATCTAGTTGATGCAACAGTTAAAGAGCATCCACGTGATGCAGAGTTACTTGAGTTTGTCTCTGTCGCTCGCTTGATTAAAGATGAGTACGAGGTCAATGAGATGCAGAAGGCTGTTGATGCAACGCATCGCGGCTTCAATGATGTTATTCGCGCACTTCCGGCCGCGGTTGCAACACCACGTGGAGAACGTGTTGTTGAAGCAGCATTCTTTGGTCGTGCACGCATTGAAGGAAATGATCTTGGGTACAACACAATCGCAGCCTCGGGTTCGCATGCATGTGTTCTGCACTGGAACCGCAACGATGGTGCGGTAAGAAATGGAGATCTTCTGCTTCTTGATGCTGGTGTTGAGGTTGATTCTTATTACACAGCAGATATCACCAGAACATTGCCGATTAGCGGAAAGTTCACACCTGCTCAAAGAGCGCTATATATGCT
>CALMBJ010000080.1 GCA_937860175.1 uncultured Actinomycetes bacterium | reverse complement strand
CAATCCTTCTACTCCCCCAACCGATTCCAACCCTTTGCTCATTACCAGAATGACATCGGGGTTCAGGGCGGCAAGGCTTTCCGCGGTCAAGGTATTGAATGGTCGATCCAAACTCTGCGCACCGACATCGATTGCACCAATTGCTTGTAGCAATGAGTCAGCACCAGAGCTCTGGCCGCCAATTAAGTAGATCGATGATGTGCCGCGTAAATAGAGAAAGGCCACTCGCGGTGAATCTTTTACCTTAGAAACTTTGAGTGAATCATTCAACCCTTGAACCAATTGCTCAGCTTGTGCTTGTGCACCTATTGCACGACCCACCGCCCGTACCTTGATCGGAAGATCCTTCAAGCTCCAACTCTCCGGTGTTTCAATTACCTTTATGCCAGCTGATTTAATTGTTTCAATTGCAGCCTTGGGTCCAGTTGATGCATCAATCAAAACCAGATCAGGGTTTAGCGCAATTACCTTTTCTGGCAGAACTTGATGACCAGAAGTAACGATTGGAATATCAGATAAAGAGTCTTCGGTACTAGAGATATCTCGACCAACAAGGATTGATCGTGCATTTAAGGATTGAATGATCTCTGCAACACCATTTGCCAAAACAACGACCCGCGACACGGTTAATGCAGTTTCGGTAGTAAGTGAAATCGATCTCACATCATCCTGAGAAATTGTGTAAGTACTGGCAACCGGGCTTTGCGCGCAGCCTGAAAGCAGGGCCACAAGCGCGATTATCGCCACTTTTCTCATGTGGCCATTGTGCCAAAACTTTCTCCGACAGATATTGGTGTCCTGTCGGATAAGGCTAGATCAGCGTTAATTTAGAGTTTGGCCATGAAGAAAGTTATGGCGCTAGTGGTGGCAATCACCATTACTTCTATGCCTTATTCCTCAGCTGCATCTGTAAAGGGTTCACAAGGTCAGGTTTTATCGGTATCGAAAACCACTGTGAAAAGCGGCGCTGTTGTAACGGTTAGAGGAAATTACTTTGATGAAACCGTTGGAATCTATCTTGCATTCTGTGTTATCCCGGCAAAGGGTAAGGCTCCAACGCCATGTGGTGGCGGAGTCAATAAAGCTGGTTTAGGAGAAGCCTCATTTTGGATTTCGTCTAACCCGCCACCTTATGCGGTTGGCTTAACTGAAGAGTTTTTACCTGGTGGACGTTTTACCCAACGGGTAAAGATTTCCAAGCGAATCGGAAGGTTTGATTGCACCAAGGTTAGATGTGCGATCACTGTTCGTGCCGATCATCTGCGTAGCAATGATCGAAGTTCAGATCTGTTTATCCCAATCAAAATCAAATGAGGAGAAAAATGAAGAAGCTAGTACTTGTTGCTTTGATCGCTTCGCTGATGACACCGTTATCAGCGCAAGCTGCACAAACCAAGTTTGTTAGCACGCCACTTACTAACCTTGATTTCCAAGGAGCAACTGTCAACATCACCCTTTCAGCTGTTCCGGCAAAGGGCGGACTTTATATTCAACAATGTGTTGAAGCACCTGCCGGCACCCGTTCAGCGTTATGTAACAAGGCGGTAGAGCTTTGGATCTCAACTGCGCGCGGAGCCTCATTCCTGCCAACCGCGGCTATTACCTTCAAGCCAACCGGTTCATTTATTTCCGGAACCACAACCGTTGATTGCACCGTTTCTAAGTGTGGAGCTTTCCTGCGCTTTGATCACACAGTGCCGGCAGATTTTACTGAGGATCAATTCTTTCCAATGAGCTTTAAGGCTGCCGTTGTTGGCTCTACAACCTTGGCAGCAGATGAGGTAACGGCAACCATTAACGGTGTTGCAGTTACTACTCGCACACCTGCAACCCTTGGGTATCGACAGGTTGCAACTGTGGCAGCTGTTTCAAAGGCTGGCGCAGCATTGACCTATCGCTCACTTGCTCCTGCATGTGCGCTCAATGGTCAGCAGATAACTCCGCTTACCGGAACTGGTGAGTGCGCAATCTCTGTAACCAGTGCCGGAAATGCAACCGCAGCTCCTGTGACGGTAATTTTGCCGATCCGCATAACGCTAGGTGCGCAAACGCTAGGCACATTTGTACTTCCTGAAACCCTGCGCGCCTTTAGCAAGACAAACCTTCCTACTGCGACAAACTTTGGTGAGCGAGTTATCTACAAGGCGATTGGATCATGCTCTGTTGTTCGCTCAGTTTTGACGATGCGTCGCGGAAAGTGCGAGATCAACGCAACATCTGTTGGAAGAAAGGCGCTGTACGAGGGCTTAACTACAAAACTTGTTACAGCTGCAAAGTAATTAATTAACCATCAGGCCATTGATGCAGAAGGCGGTCGCATAAGCGATCTCACTTTCTGCGTCATGGCCTGATTCAATTCGCTTAGTAGATGCATCTGTAATCGCCTGAATAAATGACAGGGCGCGCTGTGCATCCTTCACACCTAGTTCGGTGACCGCCTTCATCAATGGTGCCATCAAAGCTCTGTGAGCCATACCAATCTGCTGTGTTCTCGATTGTGGCATAGCGGTTGCATTTAGCGCCTTTGCCAAAAGGTGGCGGCCATCTGCAATGTATGTAAGTGCTCCCTTTACCCAACAGGTAACGATGCATTGCGCATCTGGGCAATCGGCAACTGCGCTGTTTAGGGTTTGCGCAAAGCTATTGAGTTCATCAATTACTAAATCAGCAACTAACTCTGAGCCGCTACCGAAGTACTCGTAGACAGATGTTCGTGACAAACCCGCACGTTGTGCAACTGCGGCAACGGTAATTGCAGCTCCACCTGATTCAAGGGCGATGCTTGCCGCAGCTTCAATGAGCTGGTTACGTCGCCAATCACGGTGCTCTGCAAGTGTTTGGGTTTCAATGCGAGGCATATTTTTATTGTTTCATGCTTTCGCGAAGTCTTCTCAGTGAATCTATAACTACGCCCTTTTCTGAGGTTCTCCATAGAGGAGGCATAGAGTTAAGTAGGACACTTCCATACCTTTTGGTGACTATTCGAGAATCTAGAATCGCAACGACCCCTCGATCATCAACTGATCGAATCAAACGGCCGGTGCCCTGTGCCAGCAGTAAGGCGGCTCTAGGTAGCGAAACCTGCATAAAGCCACTTCCGCCGGCAGCATCTGCTTGCGAGGCTCGCGCACTCATGACCGGTTCATCAGGACGTGGGAATGGAATGCGATCGATGGCAACCAAGATGCAACTATTTCCAGGAACATCTACCCCCTGCCATAAGGACATAGTTCCGATTAGTACTGAGGTTTCATCCTTTGCAAAACGTTCAACCAATGGACCAACCGCATCTCCACGCTTTTGTGTAATGATCTTGATCGGAAGCTCAGCTAAAACCTTTCGCAGATGTAGATCAGCCGCCTCTACCCCGCGCCATGATGAAAAGAGTGCAAGGGTGCGACCGCCAGCTGCATCGATGAGTTCACCAAGTTCAGTTAAAACATCCTGGCTTGGGCCATCGCGGCCTGGCTCTGGCAAATGCTTTGGCATGTACAGCACACCTTGATTAGCAAAATCAAAGGGAGAGCCAACATCTAGCATCTGCACATTAGCTGGATCTACCTCGCCATCTTTGAGCTCTGCATTGACCTCTTCATTAACTAAAAATCCGATGCTCTTGGCCATGGAATCAAAACCTTTGCCAATAGTTAAGGTTGCAGAGGTTGCGATGACTGGTGTTTGGGTAAGCAGATTTTCGCGCAGAACTTCAGAGACTGACAGTGGAGCAAGGTAAAGGGTTGAAAAGGTTGGCTCATACCAGAGCACTAAACCATCACCCATTTTCAACAAGGTGCTGGC
>CALMBJ010000079.1 GCA_937860175.1 uncultured Actinomycetes bacterium | reverse complement strand
AGCATTTGCTTGATCATGCTTGAGCGGACCACGAACAAGCTCTGCAAAGGCACCTGCCATTTCAACACCTGTTGGGCCACCGCCAACAACAGAGATTGAAAACAGTGTGTCATCTTCAAAGCGGCACAGATCCTCAAAGCGACGCAAAACTTCGGCGCGGATTACTAGCGCTTCATGAACGCTCTTCATTCCTAATGCATGCTCGACAACACCCGGAATACCAAAATCTGCCGTTGCTGAACCCAGCGCAACAACTAGGTAATCAAAATCTAAAACCTCGCTGCTATCTAACTTCACACTTTTGTTTTTGTGATCAACCGAGATTGGAGTTCCCATTCGAAATTGAATTCCGGTTTTGCGTAGCGCTCCACGAATTGGGTGAGCGACGTGATCTGCTGCTAACCCGGCTGTTGATACCTGGTACAGCAAAGGCAAAAAGGTTTGGAAGTTATGGCGATCAACCACGGTGACATCGGCAAAACTGGCCATCTTGCGTGCTGCTGTTAGGCCACCAAAGCCGGCGCCCAGAATTACTACGCGGGGCTTTAGGGATGTCTTTTGCATGGGTTAAGTCTAGGCTTCACAGCATGAACCCGCCTCTTCGACACCGCAAGTACCTCGTTACTGGGGCATCTGGATATGTAGGCGGACGTTTAGTTCGTGCATTAGTTGATGAAAAAGAAGATGTTCGTATTTTGGTGCGCGATAAAAACAAGATCATGGGTCAACCATGGGCAACTCAAGTTGATATCTGCGAAGGCAGCGCGGAAAACTTTGAAGATTTACAACGCAGCCTTGAAGGTGTTCATACCGCCTTTTACTTGCTGCACTCAATCAACTTAGGCCCACACTTCGATGAGATCGAAAGTGAGATGGCACGTAACTTTGCAAAGGCTGCAGAACAAGCAGGCGTATCGCAAATCATTTATCTTGGCGGAATCGCAAATGATGCAAATATCAGTAAGCATCTTGCTTCCCGCGAAATGACTGGTAAATCCTTAGCAACTACATCGGTTGCGGTTTTAGAGCTACGCGCCGGAATCATTATTGGTTCAGGCTCTGCCAGCTTTGAAATGTTGCGCCACTTAACCCACCGTTTACCAATCATGACGACACCAAAGTGGGTAATGAATAAAACCCACCCAATCGCAATCCGCGATGTTTTGTATTACTTAAAGGGTGCGGCGCATTTAGATCAGCCGGTTAACAAGGTCTATGACATCGGAGGCCCCGAAGTCTTGTCTTATGCCGACATGATGCAAAAGTTTGCAAAGCTATCGGGCTTGAAAAAGCGCTGGATTATCAGGGTTCCAGTATTGACCCCAGGGTTATCTAGTTTGTGGATCGGTTTGGTAACACCGGTGCCCACAGCACTTGCACGACCACTTGTTGGTTCGCTCATCAGCGAAGTTGTTGCAGATCCGGCAAAAAGTATTGATGCACTTATTCCAAAGCCGGCTGAAGGTTTAATCGATGTTGAAAATGCAATTCAGCTAGCACTTTCAAAGATCACCACACACAATGTAGAAACCCGTTGGTCTGATGCAACGATGCCAACTGCTCCATGGCAAAAGGCACAAGGTGATCCTGATTGGGCGGGCGAAATGATTTTGCGCGATCGACGTGAGCGCATTACAGATGTTTCCGCAGAAAGGGTGTGGCGACAGGTAGAGCGAATTGGTGGCGACAATGGTTGGTTTGGCTCTGATTTTCTGTGGTGGGCACGTGGAGTTCTTGATCGCTTCTTAGTAGGCGGTGTTGGTTTACGTCGCGGACGTCGTGATCCTGATTTCTTGCGCGTTGGCGAAAGTTTAGATTTTTGGCGGGTAGAAGAGTTAGAGCCAGGTCGCAGATTAAAGCTTTATGCCGAAATGGTTTTGCCCGGAAAGGCGTGGCTTGAATTTACAGTCACCCGTGAAAATGGAAAGACCAAGATTGTGCAAGAGGCAACCTTTACTCCACGCGGATTAGGTGGGCAGTTGTATTGGTATGCGGTCTCGCCATTTCACCTATTTGTCTTTCCGACGATGCTTCGTAACATTGTAAAGAAAGCTAAGAAGGATGCATGAGTTCACACCAGAGGTAGAGGCACTTGCTGCTGAGATTCTGAAGTACAGCCTTGAACGTTTAAAGGATGATCCACCACTCGATGGCCCCCGCACTGCCGAAGATCTTTTCCAAGAGGTTGGAAACACAATTACCGCCAAAGGCTTAGGCGGACATGAAGCGTTGCAGGTGTTTACCAATGTTTTAGCTAAGGCATGTATTTCAACAGATCATCCTCGTAACTTGGCCTTCATTCCATCTGCGCCAAGTGAGTATGCAAACCTTTTTGATCTAGTTGTAGGGGCAAGCGCTTTGTATGGGGGGTCTTGGCAAGAGGGAGCTGGTGCGGTCTTTGCCGAAAACCAAGCGATTCAATGGCTTATTGATTTAGCGAAGTTGCCAGCAACGGCAGGTGGAGTATTTGTGCAGGGCGGAACAATTGGAAACCTTTCCGCACTTGTTGTTGCACGTGCAGAGGCCCGCAAGAAACACACACCGGCTGGCCGTTGGGTGATCGCCTGCAGCGCCGAAGCGCACTCATCAATTGCAGCTGCCGCCAATGTGATGGATGTAGATATTCTAAAAATCCCAGTTGATTCAAAGGGTAAGTTGCAAGGCGCAACGGTTGCTGCAGCGATCGATACCTTGCATTCAACAACCAATAATCGAGTTTTTGCAGTTGTTGCAACATCGGGCACAACAAACCTTGGAATCATTGATGATCTCAAGGGCCTTGGAAAAGCTGCCCATGATCGCGATATCTGGTTCCATGTAGATGGTGCTTATGGTTTAGCAGCACTGTGTGCGCCATCTGTTCGTGCAGATTTTGATGGAATCGAAATGGCAGATTCATTTATTGTTGATCCGCACAAGTGGTTGTTCGCGCCATACGATGCCTGTGCACTTGTGTATCGCAATCCAGAGCTTGCAAAATCGGCACATTCACAACATGCCTCGTACCTAGACACATTAAAAGATGATCAATGGTCTCCATCTGATTATGCAATTAACTTAACCCGCAGAACTCGCGGATTACCTTTTTGGTTTTCATTAGCTGCACATGGCACAGATGCTTACAGTGAAGCGATGGAGCAGACACTTACCGTTGCAAAAGAGGCAGCTTCATTAGTTCGTAACCATCCCAATCTTGAACTGCTCTGCGAGCCCGAACTTTCAATCGTTGCCTTTACTCGCAAAGGTTGGGAAGCTGCTGAATATCAAAGGTGGAGCGATCAGTTATTAGAAGATCAGGTGGGTTTTATTCCACCCTCATCACACAATGGCCAGCCAATTTTGCGATTTGCAATTGTTAATCCCTGGACCAAAATCAGTGATATCCAAATGATTCTAGATAGGCTCTAAATCACTCTCGTAAGTTCCCACAGTTTTACACCCCTCTGACATAGGATTTCGCCCATGTCCGCACAAGAAGAGTCAGCGATCAATACTGGCCTGAGCGACCTCGAAGTTCGTATCCTGGATTTTGAAGGCAATTGGTGGCGTTACGCCGGTGCTAAAGAGGCTGCAATTAAAGAGCTATTTGATCTCACCGCGCCTCGTTACTACCAACTACTGAACGATCTAATTGACCGTGATGACGCCCTAGCCGCCTCACCGATGCTAGTTAAGCGCCTGCGCCGCCTCCGTGAGGCCCGTATGGCCACACGCGTAGCCCGCTAGCCCAGCAGAGAACTTCCAACCCAATCACCTTCTTTAACGCCTGGCGGGATTATGAACAGGGCTGAACCAACAGGGG
>CALMBJ010000078.1 GCA_937860175.1 uncultured Actinomycetes bacterium | reverse complement strand
TTTCCGATTCCGGTACTCCAGTTATCGCGACCATGGATGATCAAAAGGATGTTGTGTCAGGTAAGGGGGATATGGGCGGAACTATGCGTCTTGGTCTCTACACCGCAGATCTATTAGCAGGTTCAGTAGTAGCTCAAACATATGGCTCATCTCAGATCTCTGAGCGTCACCGTCACCGCTACGAGGTGAATAATAAGTACAGAGATCAAATATCAAAGGCGGGCCTTGTTTTCTCCGGAATGTTTAAGGAGCAGGATCTTGTAGAGTTTGTGGAACTTCCCTCGCAGGTGCATCCTTACTATGTTGGTACGCAGGCTCACCCTGAGCTTCGTTCACGTCCCACTCGACCACACCCATTATTTATTGGTTTGATCGCAGCGGCGGTAAAAGCGAAAGGCTGATCATGATCGTAGGAGTACCGAAAGAGATCAAGGTTCATGAATCTCGCGTGGCAATTACACCTGAGGGCGTTTCGGAGTTTGTGCACGCCGGTCACTCGGTAATCATTGAAGATAAAGCAGGTGTTGGTTCATCCATCGCCAATGAGGATTTTGTAGCAGCGGGTGCAACCATTGTTGCAACAGCAGATGAAGTTTGGCAAAAAGCTGATTTAGTATTGAAGGTAAAAGAGCCGATCGAGCCTGAGTATCCAAAGATGCGAAAAGGGCAGACGCTCTTTACATACTTACACCTTGCAGCATCAAAGGCATGCACCGATGCATTAGTTAAATCTGGAACAACTGCTATTGCATATGAAACCGTTGAAGTAAATGGAACTTTGCCACTTCTTGCACCTATGAGTGAGGTGGCCGGTCGTCTTGCAACTCAAGTTGGCGCGACAGCTCTTCAAAAACCGCATGGCGGTAGGGGTGTTTTGTTAGGTGGAGTTCCGGGTGTTGCACCAGGTCGCGTTGTTGTAATCGGTGGCGGCGTTGCTGGTTTGAACGCAGCGGTCATTGCTCTTGGCATGGGAGCGGATGTAACGGTTTTTGATCGTTCAATCAATCGCCTGCAATACATTGACACTATCTACGGCGGAAGAATCAAAACCCTTGTTG
>CALMBJ010000077.1 GCA_937860175.1 uncultured Actinomycetes bacterium | reverse complement strand
GTTGCACGTGCATGTGCTGCGGAAAGATCTACATCGCCAATTGGAGTTGCTTTAGCGGTGACATTTCCAGCAACGAGTGAGAGTTTTTTAGGTGCTGCAATCTCTTCGACCGCACCCCATGCCTGGCATTCGCCACAGCGACCAACCCATTTTTGGGATGTCCAACCACACTCTGTGCAGCGGAATGGATCTTTTTCAACCTTGGCCATGAGGTAACCCTATGACAAGGGGCTGACTATTTCTTCTGGGCAGCCAATGTCGCTGGATGCTGAATGATAAATAGCGGAAGTGAGCGTGCTGCGGCATCGCGAATGTGTTCCATTCGGACATCACACAAGCGCGCTAACTCGGCGTAGGCATCCTTACCCATCAAGAGTTCAAGTTCATACTTGTTTGAGATGTAGACCGGCTCTGTGCCAACATGCGCATCGCTGTTGCTAGTGCAGTACCAATCAAAGTCATCGCCACCATCGCCCCATGCAAGACGTTCGTACTCACCAATTACGGTAACTGAGTATTCACGCTCGCCGTATTCACGAGTTTCAAAGCTACGACGTAGTGGCAACTGCCAGCAAACATCTGGCTTTGTATCTGCGAAGTGCTTTCCATCGCGTTGTGCAACATGATGCAGCACACAACCAAATGATCCTGTGAAGCCTTCTGCTTCATAACCTTTACGGTTTAGAAAAATACAACCATCATCGACGCGACGAGTTTTGCGTTCCCCATCCTCATCTTTTTCAGAGATTCTCAGCGCACCACCAGGCTTCTTTGGACGAGCCTCGTTGTAGTACTGCCACATATCAGGGGTCAGATAAGCCGCAGCTTTCATGGTGCGCTCTTCATCAGCCTCATCGGTGTACATCGCACCTTCTGTGCAACACCCTGAGTTTGGCTGATTCTTAAAGACACCTTGGCATCCATCGCCATAAATACAAGTCCAAAAGGAAGTTAACCAAGTGAGATCACATTTAAAGATTGTCTCAGCATCATTGGGGTCAAAGAACTCAACCCAATCACGCGCAAATCCTGCTTTAACTTCTGACATAGTCGCAGAGCCTACAGGCATAAAGGATAGACTTCGTACATGAATCAGCAATCAAAGGTTGCCGTTATCGGTGCCGGAGTTATGGGCGAGGCCCTTATCGCTGCTTTGATTTCATCTGGAGTTAATCCAGATCGCATCACAATCTCTGAAAAGCGAGAAGAGCGGGCGCAAGAGCTGGTCGGTAAGTATTTAATTAAGGAAGCACCATTAGCTGCCAATGTTGGAAATGCAGATGCACTCTTGTTGGTCGTTAAGCCACAAGATATGGCTGCAGTGCTTGAAGAGATAAAGGGTTCAATTAATCCAACAGCAGTTGTAATTACCTTTGCCGCCGGAAAGACAATCTCCTTTATTAGCACTGGTCTTGGAACAAACAATCCAGTTGTTCGGGTAATGCCAAATACGCCAACCTTAGTTGGGGCGGGCATGGCTGCAGCTTCAATGGGAGCAGGAGTAACAGCTGATCAACGTGATTTCGTACTTGGTTTCCTCGGTGCAACAGGCAAGGTGATTGAGGTCAAGGAAGAGTTACAGGATGCGGTAACTGCAACAAGTGGATCAGGTCCGGCCTACTTTTTCGCATTTGTTGAGGCGATGGTTGCAGGTGCAAAAGAGCTTGGTCTTACGGAACAGGATGCAACCACCCTAACGGTTCAAACAATTGTGGGTGCTGCAAAGTTACTTGATGAATCAGGCAAGAGCGCAACAACCTTGCGCGAGAACGTGACAAGTCCCAATGGAACAACAGCTGCAGCTTTAGCATCATTTGCAAATGACAACTTGAACTCAATGGTTGCCAAAGCAATGAAGTCGGCTCGCGATCGTTCGCAGGAACTAGCGTGAAACGCTTACTTTCCCTTGCTGTAATCGCTTCTCTTCTATTTATACCTTCAGTTAACGCTGCCCCAAACAAAATCTCTGTAAAACCAATGCAGTTGTTGACAACTGTTGGAACCCCTGACGAGGTAAGCGGGGTAGTAGCTTCAGGTAAATCCCTAATTGTTTTTGGTAGCAAGGCAGCTAAGGCTTATGCACGGGCTGTTGATACAACTGGTAAAGAGTTGTGGAACTTATCCCTAGATCAATCAGCTAGCTCAATTGCCACCGCAGCGGCTGTTGATTCAACAGGAGATATTTGGATCGCAGGTGCAACACCTTTGGCTCTTGGTTTAATCCAACCAACGCCTTCGGCAACTGCGGTGAATCCAGATAACGCTGTACTCCCACCAGCTTCAGCGATTGGTAATTTGCAAGCGGTAACCTTATGGAAGGTAACAGCTGCGGGAGTTCTTGCCTTTACAAACACCTTGCCAACAAGTTCAGTTTTATTGCCGACATCAATTGCGTTAGATCGAAATGGTGCCTCAATAGTTGGAATTTTAGGTAACGCACGTGGCAACGCAGCGTTCTTAGTGAATGCAGATCTCACTGGCGCTTTTGGAAAACTTCTTCAAATCGGTTCAGTATCTACAACGGCAGATGCTGTTGCACGACATGCAGATGGAAGTTTTACAGTTGTCGGGTCGAGCGGTGAAGCTTTGGGCGGCAAGAGAGTTGCAGGTATTACAGATGGAGTTTTGGTAAAGGTTTCCAAGGCGCTAAGAATTACCAATGTAGTTCGTAGCTCTGCTGTTAAGGGAAAGCGCATTTGGAATAGCGCATCTTCATCACTTTTGTTGGGTGGAGAAGTAGTAGCCGCGGGCAAGACAGAAACGGCAATAACAAAGTTTTCATCAAGCTTTGCCCCAACTTGGACATACCGTTTTCCTTCTACAGGTCCTGCAGCAACTGCGGGATCAACTCATGCCGCCTTTATCTCGACAGGTACAACTCCTCAACTTATTTGGAATCCAAAGGTTCCTACACCTTTGATCTTGAGCTTTGATTCAAAGGGCCGCATAACCGCCGCAAATAGCGGGCCTGTGGGGCAGCGGGAAGTGATGGGAGCCCTTCTTTCCAAGGAGTTAGGCGTTTTAGTGGTCACATCAAGCGCAGAAGCTGTTTCGATTTTTACCCTCATTCCGCGGTAACCTAAACCCCCGCACATACAGTGCGTACATTAGAAATGAGAGCGTGACATATGGGTTCCGTAATTAAGAAGCGACGCAAGCGCATGGCGAAGAAGAAGCATAAGAAGCTTCTAAAGAAGACTCGCATTCAGCGCCGTAACGCTAAGTAAAAAATTACGGTTTAAGCAGTGCAAGCTTTCCATTAATAGTGGAAAGCACAAATTTAACTTTGTTTACAGTCACCCAAGCGCTCTGAGTAGGTTCAGGGCCTTGGGTGCTGCTAACTAAGCGGATTGCAGATTGGCCAAGATCTTTCTTGCTTGTATCTAAAGCGCACAATCTATCTTGGCAGTTAAAGATAATTGTTCTTCCATCGGTAGCCAGGTATTTATCTGGCGTACCAAAGTTTTCTGTTGTTGATCGATAGATCTTTGTTGAATCCTTTAGCCAGCTCCATCTAATCTGATCTGGCTTTGGTGCTGATGCCGCTGATGCTGCTAACCAAGTTGCAAATACACCGGCAGATGTTCTGGCCAATGCGACATCAAAGCCAAAAATCATCGCATCATCAGTTGAGATATCCAGAGTTTGATACTGCCAAGCTTTGGGATCAATTGAGCTTCGAGTTGCAACTCGAATAGCACCCGAAGTTATCTCCTTCTTTTGATTCATGGAAAGAATAGAATCGTAAGCGACATAAGTAGTGTTGCCATCAAATATTGCCTGAACATGGAAAGCGACATCGCCAGTTGTGCGGCCTTCTGTCCTTCGATCGCCATCAATTAACTCGTAGCGCCAAGCGCTTCCTCTAGCCTTAATTGCACCGAGCAACACTCCCTGTGATTCATCACGGTAGAAGACTTGAACCGCAGCGGCTGAAGCCACACATGCGTTCGCCACGCTCACATCACTAGATGTTCGTATTCGAATTGGATCCTCATAGCCATTAACAGCGGGACCATTTCCATCAACGGTTTCAAAGGTGAAACTTCTGCCGTTAAATGTTGCGTAACGAAGATCTTTTTCAGTCGCATCGGTATAGAAAATGTGCAGCGTTTGCTTTAGACCGCTGCCATTAACGCACATGCTGATTGCACCAGAGAGATTGTGGGTTGTTCTTCCAGCGCTACCGCCGGCGCCATCGACGGTGACCTTTCTCCAACTTCTACCATCAAAGGTTGCAAGCTTCAGATCACCAGTTCGTGTATCTGTGTAAGCAATCGCTGGTCTTCCATTAAAGGTTGTACTTGCAACGGTTTTTCCATCAGCTGAGCTATCAAGTACTGAACTATTCCAGGCAGGCTGAGGAGTTACTGGCTTTGTGGTTGCAGGCTCAGAGACGCCAATTGAGTTTCGAGCGGTAACGCTAAATGTGTATGAAGTTCCATTCTTTAATCCAGTAATCAGAACTGGGCTTGATGGAGAGCGCTTCTCTGCACCTGTCTTTAAGTTCTTTACGAGATATTCAGTTACTTGCGCGGTTCGAAGATTTGCTGGTGGATCAAAGGCGATTAATGCGGATGCATTTGAGGTAAATGCTTGTGCATTACGTGGTGAAAATGGAAGATCGGTAGCAACGCCTGCGGGAGGCTTATTTCGCATATCTTCCATCATGGCCAACAAAAGTGGTCCAGGTTCTTTGAAAATCTCACCAGGATCAAGGCTTGGAGTCATTACAGAATCAACTCCAGCTTTTGAAAAGGTTGCTTCATCCAGATGCGAAGTTGATGATCCCGCCTCATAACGTGCAGGTGTGTACATCTTCGGCTTAACCCCACCATTTGCCTTTACGCCATTTGGCCCTGACCATACGAGTGAGGTTGTTAGTGCAACACCAAGCTCTTTAGATGGAGTTGGCCTGTCTCTTATACACATCTGACGCTGCCGACGATCTAC
>CALMBJ010000076.1 GCA_937860175.1 uncultured Actinomycetes bacterium | reverse complement strand
ATAATTGGCTCTAGGAGTGGTTCATCTCGTGATCGGTTCAGATCGGCTAAAAATGTAGTAATCAGGTTAAAAGGTTAAAAGGTTTTATCGACATATATAGATTTAAATGCACACCAATTATGGTGGGGAAAGGTACCCTTATCTCATGAGTTTGCGTGCAATCAGAGGTGCTATTCAGGTGCCAGATAACACCCCGACAGATATTGCCGCCGGGGTTCAAGAGTTGATTTCTGCAATTCTGGAGGCGAATCAGCTGGTACCGAGCGATGTGATCTCAGTCTTTTTCACCTCCACCATTGATCTCAACGCTGCCTTTCCCGCCGCAGCCTGTCGAGAGATGGGCTTTGCCAATGTTCCACTTATCGGATCGGTAGAGGTAGATGTGCCTGGAGCGCTAGATCGAACTATTCGAGCGATGCTTCACGTTGACACCACAAAAAGCGCTGATGAGATCTCCCATATCTACCTTCATGGCGCTGCCGCTCTGCGCAGAGATATCGCGCAGTAATGTCAGCTGCCAAGCTCACAAAGGTTCGGATAGTTGGCTCCGGGTTAATTGGAACCTCAATTGGTTTGGGTTTAATCCAAGGTGGGGTAGCGGTCGAGATGGTCGACTCAGATCCGCAATCTCAACTTTTGGCCAATGATCTTGTTGGGGGCACAAGGCTCTCATCACCTGATTTGGTGGTCTTGGCGATGCCAACCTCTCAACTACCCATGGTCATAGAGAGTGAGTTTGCTATAAACCCAAACTCGACATTCATAGATGTTGGTAGCGTTAAGGTTGAAGTTGAACTTAAGGTTAAGACAGTTTCAGCGCTTTCTAGGCGATTTTTGCCCACCCACCCGATGGCAGGCCGTGAGATAGGCGGCGCGAGCTCGGCACGGGCGGATTTATTCCAAGGGCGTAGTTGGATACTTACGCCTAGCCAGGATCTTGAGCCAGGTTCAAAGGCGATAGTTCTTGAGCTGATCTCCTTGCTGGGCGCGACGCCGATTGAGCTATCTGCTGTAGATCATGATCGAGCGGTGGCCAGAATCTCTCATCTACCCCAGGTCGCGGCCTCACTTATGGCAAAGCAGTTGTCAGGTACTCCAGCGGCCTGGATGGAGTTAGCGGGGCAGGGGTTACGGGACACAACCCGAATCGCAGGCTCTGATGAGAGCTTGTGGAAGGAGATCATTTTCTCCAACCGCGCAGAGCTTCGAGAATTGCTAATAAATCTACAAAACGACCTGGGCTCAATGGTGGAGGCGTTAGAGGATCCGGAAAAGATCGCGGCATTGATCGCTGCGGGCCGTACCGGAAGGGATTTGATTCCAGGTAAACATGGTGGAAAAGCTCGTGAGTACTCGTACCTACCAATTGTCATTGATGACAAGCCCGGACAACTAGGTGCGATCTTCAATGAGTGCGCAGCTATGGATGTCAATGTTGAGGATTTGAGTATCGAACACTCTCCAGGACAGTTAAGTGCATTGATTACCCTTGCCTTATCGGGTAGCGATGCGGAAAAGCTTTCATCTCACCTTGGCTCGATCGGATGGAATGTTC
The DNA here is from genome assembly GCA_937860175.1 of uncultured Actinomycetes bacterium. GTDB lineage: Bacteria > Actinomycetota > Actinomycetes > Nanopelagicales > Nanopelagicaceae > Planktophila. The sequence goes on along the minus strand of CALMBJ010000076.1, from coordinate 1,285 downwards.
ATCCGATTCGTAAATAGAAGTAGGCTCATCACATGGGCATAGTCGTAGCAATTGATGGCCCAAGCGGGGCTGGTAAATCAAGTACCGCAAAAGCGATAGCAACTCGTGCGGGTTGGGATTACTTAGACACTGGTGCGTTGTATCGCGCTGTTACCTGGCTAGCCCTTGAACACAAGTGCGAAGAACCATTCTCAATTCTGCAGGCCATCAAGGATCATCCAATTAAGTTTGTTGCAGATCCTGCAGCACCAAATGTTTTTGCTGGCCAAACTCAGATTACACATGCAATTCGAGGAACATCTGTGACTGAGAATGTTTCGCGCATCAGTGCGATGCCAGAGATTCGACGCGAGCTACTGAATCTGCAACATCACATTATTGATTCAGCAGAACGTGGCATTGTTGTTGAGGGCCGCGATATTGGAACTGTTGTTGCCCCTGAGGCTGGATTAAAGATTTATTTGACAGCTGACCTTGATGCGCGTGCAACAAGACGTGAAAGCGAGACAGAGGATAAGAGTGTTGATGTAAAGCAGTCTCTCGATAACCGCGATGCAGTTGACTCTTCTCGAGCTGTTTCGCCATTAGTGATGGCCGCAGACGCGGTTGAAGTTGATTCAACTTATCTGGATCTTGAAGAAACTATTGAGCGTATTTGGGAGCTGCTTAAGAAGCGTAATTTGTTGGGTTTGCCAATCGTTGCAATTTTAGGCCGACCAAATGTAGGAAAATCAACATTAATTAACCGTTTCCTTGGACGTCGAGAAGCGATCGTTGAAGATACACCTGGTGTGACAAGAGATCGTGTGCAGTACGAATGCGAATGGGGTGGACGACGCTTCATCATTATGGACACGGGTGGTTGGGAAGCAAAGCCTGATGGAATTGCAGTGCAGGTAAGTGCGGGCTCAGAGCTTGCGATGCAAGAGGCTGATGTGTTGTGTTTTGTTGTTGATGCTCAAGTTGGTGCATTAGATGAGGATGATTCATTGGTGCAGCATCTTCGCAAGGCAAAGAAGCCAACAATTCTTATCGGCAATAAGGTTGATGGCGAACGTGAGGAAGCAGAAGCACACGCCTTGTGGAGTTTAGGTCTGGGAGAGCCACGTTTTGTATCTGCACTTCACGGCCGTGGCAGTGGCGATCTGTTAGACCACATCGTCAATGTTTTGCCAGAGGTTGGTCGTGCACAAAACCAAGATGGTTATCGCAAGGTCGCACTGATTGGACGACCTAATGTTGGAAAGTCATCTTTATTCAATGCGATTGCTGGTGAGTCATTGTC
>CALMBJ010000075.1 GCA_937860175.1 uncultured Actinomycetes bacterium | reverse complement strand
GTCAATGCGGGGATTCCCGAGATCCGATAAGCGTAATGATCGGCACTATCAACGATGTGATAAACAATTTCTCCCGCAAACCATTCTGGATTGGTTGCAAAGGCCTTTAGAGAATCTTCTGGCAGGGTCTGTAGGTGTTCAATGGTCTTTTGGTTTGCCCAAGCCATGTGCGCCAATAGGCGATCTAATGAAATAGTCATGCCGAATTGTAGAACGACTAGAGATGCATCTGCGTACTTAGGGTGATGACCCTGTTCTCAGGCAGACCAAAGTAGCTAGAAGCGGTGGCCGAGTTTCTATGGAGAATTCCAAACAACTTCTCTGTCATTCCATTCATAGATCCAGTTGAAGAATCAAGGAACTTGCGATCAGCTAAGTAATAAGTGCACTCGGCTTCATCAGCAGAACTCATAACGTGGTCAATGATTGTCTTTTGAATGTTTACCTCTTGCTTGAAACCAACCCAGACATAGAGCTGCTTTACGCGCGCATTTACCTCTTTTAGAATTGGCTTGGCTGTGACAATCGGGACATCGCCCTGAATAACGCTGACAATTAGAATTTCCTTGGGGCATGAATGCAGATTTTTGATTTGGGCAATCAACGCCTGTGGCACCTTTAATGCAGAGGCAGATAAGTAAATTCCGGTATCAGGGATGATTGAGATATCTCCCGACTGAATGACTTGTTCAACCTCTTCCCAGCTCATGTCTTGTTGACGCAAAGCCTTCTCCAAAACCGCCTGGCCTTTACGCCAAACCCACATTACATATGTGATTGCAAAACCAATTAGCAAAGGAACCCAAGCACCCTTAAATATCTTCGTTACAGTTGCCAGGAAGAATGAAAGATCAATCGCAATCAGAATTGGAATTATCAGCATCAATGCTTTCTTGTTCCACTTAAACTTTTCAGCTGCGATATAACCAAAGGCAATAGTTGTCATCAACATAGTTGCTGAAATCGCAAAAGAATAGGCGCTGGCTAACGCACTTGAAGTCTTGAAGTTGACAACTAGAAACACAGCGCCTAAGCCAACTATTAAGTTAACGGCAGGTACATAAATCTGACCTACGACAGTTGAACTAGTGTGCACAATCTTCAATCTAGGTATAAGCCCAAGGCGAACCGCTTGGCGAGCAAGGGATGCAACACCAGTGATCAATGCTTGTGAGGCGATAATGGTCGCCAAGGTAGCCAAAACAACTAAGTAAATTCGAGCAGCATCATTTGGTGCGAGGGCGAAGAAAAGACTCTTATCTACACCAGGGTCTTGAATCGCAATGACAGCTTGTCCCAAGTAGTTAATTACCAGCGCCGGAGCAACGATGAAGATCCAACCGATTCGAATCGGACGCTTTCCAAAGTGCCCTAAATCGGCATACAACGCCTCGGCTCCAGTAACGGCCAGGATTACAGAGGACAGAATGATGAAGGTATGGAAGCCGTGGTGAACTACATACTCAATCGCATAAGTCGGAAGGAGCGCCTGAATAACCTCTGGATGTTCTAGAACCTGAATAAAGCCGAACAAACCTATGGTTGCAAACCAAATCAGAATAATTGGGCCAAAGACTCTTCCGAGCAAGTTGCTTCCCTTGTACTGAAATGCAAATAGCACTACCAAGATAAAAACAGTTAGCGGGACCGTCAAAGATGCAAAGGCAGGATTGAGTG
>CALMBJ010000074.1 GCA_937860175.1 uncultured Actinomycetes bacterium | reverse complement strand
GTATTCAGAGCTGATTAGATCTCGGTAGTTTTGCAGTCCAACAAAGGTTGTCGATCCATCAATCTCTTCAAGCATGAAGCTAAGGCGAATAGATTGAATGGTTGGAATAACAATAAATACTCCGATTAACAGCAGAACCGGACCAATAAAGATAAAGGGTTCAACTTTTTTCTTAATCTTTTCAGGAAGCAGATGAATTAATTTATTCATCAACCAATAAGAAAGTGCGGTGATTGCAATACCGGCTACAACAGCCTGTAACGCAGTCAGCAAATCCTTCATTGGTATTCCTTAATTTCTAGTTGTACAACATTAATTCGATTGAAATTCTAGAGCAATCAGCGCCAGCGGGATATACCCACTGGCGCTGATTTTTACGCTCTAGTTTTTAGCGAAAGCTAAAAGCTTTACGCTCTCTTCCAAGAAGCATCAATCGCGGCAAATGCCTGACGCTGAGTCTTCTTTCCTGCTACCCAGTTGGTTAGCTCTGTCCACTGTGTTGCGTTAACAACAGCAGGTGCTAGATCTGAACCATCAAATCCGAAGAGCTTTGCAGAAGAAAGAATTCCTGCAATGTTCTTTGTAATTGGGTTCTTGTAACCAGTGTTAGGGAATGTCTTGTGAGCTGATAGGTATGAAGGGTATGTAGCAAGCATTGCGCCTTGACCTAGCTTGTCAGAAAGGATGAAGTTCAAAACCTTCTGAGTTGCTGGGTTTGCATCAAATGCTGCAGCTAGATCTCCACCACCGAGAACCGCATCAGTTGTTCCAGCTGGTGCTGGAAGCTTGAATACGCCTACGCGTGAGAAGTTGTTTGCCTTGTACTCAGCCTTTACTGCATCTGGGAAGAAGTCAGTGATGAATGAGCCTTGACGCATCATGAAGCACTTGTTCTTGTCAGTTGCAAATAGGTTTGCTGTTGTACCAAAGCCTGTTGCTGCGATTGCCTTACCGCCACCATTTACGTTACCTGGTGTTAGTGCGATATCAGCAAACTTCTTTGCAGCGCGCTGTACTACTGGTGATGACCAAGGTAGCTGACCCTTCCACCATGCTGTGTACTGAGCTTCTCCGCCGTAACGAAGTACATACTCTTCCATCCAGTCAGTTGCAGCCCAACCTGTTGCGCCACCTGACTCGATACCGATACACCATGGGAAGCCAAGCTTCTTAGACTTAATTGTGTTTGTTAGACGTGTCATTTCTGCATCTGTCTTTGGAACAGTGAGTCCTGCAGCCTTGAAGTTTGCTGGGTTGTACCAAACAAGTGACTTCACATTTGCTGAAACTGGAAGACCGTAAGTCTTTCCACCCTTAACAGCAAGGTTTGCCCAACCTGGAACAAGTGTGCGCTTTATTGATGCAAGGTTTACAGACTTCAATGAATCGATTGGCTCTAGTACAGATGAGTACTCAAGCAATCCACCTGGCTGTGGCCACATACCGATGTTTGGAGCCTGTCCCGCCTTCACCTTTACACGAATATCTGTGTCGTATGAAGCAAGCGTTGTGTAAGTAATTTTGATTCCGTTAGCTGCACCAAATGCATCAAGCTCGGCCTGGAAGCCCTTAGCTTGATCTCCACCGAAGCCACCGAAAATGGTTACTTCGTCATTTGCATGAGCTGATGGCAGAACAGCAACTGATGCTGCTACCGCAACTGCAATTATTGCAGCGCCTAATTTCTTCATGAAGATTCCTTTCGAAAGGGGTACTCAACGCACGAGAGCGCGCTGGGTGTGAACAGAAAATTACAGGGGTGCGCGCGGGTTTGATAGCCCAGGCTG
>CALMBJ010000073.1 GCA_937860175.1 uncultured Actinomycetes bacterium | reverse complement strand
CTACACAGAGTAGATCGTCGGCAGCGTCAGATGTGTATAAGAGACAGGAGTATTCCTGATTCAGTAACCGCGCTTGCTAAAGCTCGAATGGATGCACGTGCTGCAAAGGATTTCGCACTAGCCGACAAGTACCGCGATGAATTACTTCAGGCCGGCTTCGAGATTGTCGATGTTGCCGGCGGGTATGAACTTCGACCAAAGAAGCCTTATATAACTCTGGCGTACCCACGTGACATTAGGCCGATTGATTTAGAAAAAGATGTAACTGTGGGCCTTATTGTCGATGGATTTACAGATGATGCCCTTGAAACGGTAAAGACAATTAAAGCCAATAGCGATTGCGCAGTAGCAATTATTTCGATTGGTGATGCGGGTGCGCTATTTGAACAAATGGATAAGCGAACATATTTAATCGCGGTTAACCCAGGTGCTGCATGGGGAGATTGTGCAAATGTTTTCCTCGAGAAGGTAAAGAGTAAGTATGTGGTCATAATGGATCCATCAACACGTTTTACTGCCGATGCTATTGCTCCAGTTGTTCAAGAGTTAGATAAAGGTGAATACGTTGCCGTCGGATGGCGTGGGGGATTAATCAATACTGAAGATGAATGGCGCAGCGTTGATGACAAGGGCGTAGGTGAAGTCGATGTCCTGTTCTCTTACTTCATGGCATTTAATCGCGAAGCAATGATTGAAGTTGGTGGATTTAATCCACGCGCTTTGTACTACCGCAATGCAGATATTGAATACTCACTCAAGATTCGCCAAGCGGGTGGACGCTTGCTTCAGATGGAGCTGCCTTTAGTCCAAGACCGTCACCATGGGTATCACGACGCCGACCCTGAATACCGCGAAGTGCAATCAAAGAAGAATTACGACCGTATCCTCGATAAGTACAGAGGCAAAACCGCAATTTTGTCCCCGCGCAGGTAACCTTCTTACATGACCGAACTATCTCAATACACCAGCCTTCGGGTAGGTGGACCTGCAAAAAAGGTCGTTCAGGTTTCTACCGAATCAGAGATCATCGCAGCGATTGAAGAAGCTGGAGATTCACCTGTTCTGATCCTTGGGGGAGGAACAAACCTTCTTATCTCCGATAAAGGCTTTGATGGCACGGTAATTCGTATCTCAAACAACTCAGTACAAGCAGAAGTTGATGCTTGCAGCGGTGCAACGTTAACAATTGGTGCAGGTGAAGATTGGGATACCTTTGTTCAAACCACAATAGATCGTGGTTTTGCAGGGCTAGAAACCCTGAGCGGAATTCCGGGCACAGTAGGTGCAGCACCGATTCAAAACATTGGCGCATATGGCCATGAGGTATCAGAGTTCATTACCCGGGTCCGAACCTATGATCGTAAAGAGAAAGTAATCAAGACTTTTACAAATGCCGACTGTCATTTTTCTTATCGAAACTCTTACTTCAAGGCTCATCCTGGAAGATACATTGTTTTGGATGTTCAGTTCCAAATTCGCATCGGCGAAATGAGCGATCCGATTACTTATTTGGAGCTAGCAAAGAAGTTGGGTGTTGAACCAGGCGATAAGGCACCAGTTAAAGAAACACGTGCAGCGGTGCTA
>CALMBJ010000072.1 GCA_937860175.1 uncultured Actinomycetes bacterium | reverse complement strand
CATCAAGTGTTAGTCACATTTACTTCGGCACTGATACTCACAGCATCGGTTTATTCCTGGGTGCAGCACTTGCGGTGCGATGGATTCCGCAAAACCTTAATGAAACCGTCTCGAAAAAGGCACAAGATTTCATTGATGGAATTGGGCTCTTTGGTCTCATTGGAATTATTGCAGCGTTTCTACTGTTTGATGAAGGCGACCCAACTCTTTACAAGATTGCATTTCCTTTAGTTGGAATTTTTGGTTGCGCAATAATCACCTCTATCGTGCATCCAGCCTCTCGCTTTGCGCCGATTCTAAGCACTAGGCCATTTGTCTGGATTGGTGAACGTTCCTACGCAATCTACTTATGGCACTGGGTAGTTTTTCAGCTTACACGTCCTCAATTTGATCTAGAAGGTTCTCCATGGGCGCTATATGCGTTGAGAATTTTGATTGTCTTTGCTCTGGCAGATATCTCACTACGAATCGTTGAATTACCAGTAAGAACAGGGCTTATTGATTATTGGTTTAAAGGAATGAAGTATCGAACCAAACGGGTTCAACTTCGTCAGAAACTAGGTGTCGCACTCATCGTTATTTCGACAATAGGAATCACTACGACTTCAGCGGTAAGCGCAATCGCAGAGGGTGATCGCCAGCTGAATCAACTTAAGCAACAGTTGGAGCAGCCAGCTCCTACCGTTACCGAAGGTGGCCTATGGGTTACAGGCGACTCGGTGATTCTAGGAATTCGTTTTGAGTTAGATGCCCGCGAAAACATTGGATTAATCAATGCACGTGTTGGTCGCCAGGCACCAGAGCTCCTGGAGGTTATCAAGAACGATAAAGCCAATATGGTTGGCTCAACCATCATCTTGAATCTAGGAAACAACAACAAGTTAAGTGAGGAGCAAGTTGCGGCAATCTTTGCAGAGATCGCAGCGCAGCCTCGGATAATCGTTGTAAACACCGCGGTACCTCGTGACTGGCGTGATGAGAACAATGCGCTGATCGCCAAGTATGCAGATCAATACGGAGCACGCTTAATTGATTGGGCAGCGATTTCAGCTGCTCATCCTGAGTACTTTGGTCCAGATGGAGTGCATTTACTTCCAGCAGGGGTTCGTGCATATGTAGATGCCATTGCAGCAGAGCTTTCAGTTGAAACTGAAGAAACCATTGGGCAATAAAAAATCCCCCACCGTTAAGTGAGGGATTTCTTACAAAGAGTTGTTCTTACTTAAACTCTCCAGGAATTCCAAAAGCTGTAGCTGATGCAGTTTGTCCATCTGAGTAAACAGATGAAACGCGGAACTGTGTCCATCCTGAATCACTTGCCTTTGTTACATTCTGTGTGAGCTGATCAGCAGGAACTGTTGCAATAACTGTCCAGTCTCCTGTTCCATTTGCACGAACTTCAACGTTGTATCCAGTTAGACCTTCAACAGCTGTTGGTGCTACCCAGCGAAGCTTTAATCCACCTTCATTATTAAGAGCCACAAACTTTGTTGGAGCTTCTACAGCTGAAACTGTTGCTGTTGGCTCTTCGCTCTCAGATGGTGATGCAGATGGTTCTGCGCTTTGTGACATCGAAGGCGCAGGCGCCGCATCATCACTATCTGTGCTTGAAGATTGTGACCAAACAATAACTGCGAGCGCAGCAATACCGATTACTACTAACCATGCTGTGCGAGTTGAAGTTGATTGCTTTGGTGCTGCAACTGGCTTAGCGGGTGCTGGTGTCGCTGGCTTTACAGGTGCGGCAACAGCTGCAGGCTTTGGAGCAGAGGTAACTGCAACTGCAGCCTTCTTAGCTACGCGCTTTGCAGGAGCCTTCTTTGCAACCTTCTTCGCAGCTGACTTCTTTGCAACAGCTTTCTTTGCAACAGCCTTCTTTGCGGTCTTCTTAACCGCTGACTTCTTGGCAACAGCCTTCTTCGCTGTCTTCTTCTTCGCTACAGCTTTTTTCGCTACAGCCTTCTTTGCAGGTGACTTCTTCTTTGCAACAGCCTTCTTAGCTGGTGACTTCTTGGCAGCTGTCTTCTTTGCTACCTTCTTTGCGGTCTTCTTAACGGCCACGTGGAGCTCCTTGGGTTGCGGTACGCACGTTTTTAACGCACTTGTATGGGTTAAGGCTACCCCAGGCTCGCAAGCATTTGGATGACATGAGGTGCGATAGACCGAAGTGATTTCCCGCGATGACTCATTAAATCCTTTTCCGCTGCGCTCATTTGTGCTGAGGAAATACTCAAACCCAGGGGCTGAAATATCGGGTCATACCCGAAACCGTTCTCGCCCACGGGTGCGTGAAGGATGTGGCCATCAAATCGACCTTCGGCAACCTGGTGGCGGCCATCAGGCAACACCAAGGAGGCAACGCACATAAAGTGCGCGGTTCGCATCTGATCTGGAACATCCTTGAGTTGATCTAAAACCTTTTCTAGATTTGCGCGATCATCGCCATGAACCCCTGCCCAGCGTGCCGAATAAATACCTGGATCGCCATTGAGCGCATCAATACAAAGACCCGAGTCATCTGCAATTGCGGGCAAACCGGTGGCTTCACAGGTGTAGCGCGCCTTAAGCAGCGAGTTCTCTTCAAATGTAGAACCGGTTTCATCAACATCAACTAGATGCGGAAATTGATCAACACCAATCAACTCAATCTGCCCAGGAGCAAGCTCCTCAAGAATTCTTCGAAACTCTGTGATCTTTCCTTGATTACGTGTTGCAAGAACGAGTTTGTGAGACATTACTTAGCAAGTACATCTTTCTGTAATTGGCTCAAGGTTGAACATCCTGCAACCGCTAAATCAAGTAATTGATTTAGCAACGCCCGATCAAATGGCTCGCCTTCTGCGGTACCTTGAACTTCGATGAAACGGCCATCGCCTGCAACAACAACATTCATATCGGTGCCTGCTCGAACATCCTCTTCATAACAAAGATCAAGCATTGGAACTCCATCAATGATTCCAACACTTACCGCTGCAACTGAATCATTGAGTGGCTTTGCGCTCTCTTTAATGTGGCCTTGTGACTTCGCCCATGCGATTGCATCAGCTAATGCAACATAGGCACCTGTAATAGCAGCGGTACGTGTTCCACCATCTGCCTGAAGGACATCACAATCGATAACGATTGTGTTCTCGCCAAGTTCTTTCATATTCACTACTGCGCGAAGTGAGCGACCTACAAGTCGTGAAATCTCTTGGGTGCGGCCACCTAACTTGCCTTTAACGCTTTCACGATCTGAACGTGTGTGCGTTGCACGAGGCAGCATTGAATACTCTGAAGTGACCCAACCATTTCCGGAGTCCTTTAACCAGCGAGGAACACCGGGTGTAAATGATGCAACACATAAAACACGTGTCTTGCCAAACTCAACCAATACTGAACCTTCGGCATGGTCTAACCATCCACGTGTGAACTTGATTTCACGTAAATCCTGCTCAGAACGTCCATCATTGCGTGGCATCTTTACTCCCCTAGTTTAGAAATTAAATTAAAAGTAGTGATTACAGCTCTTGGTGCTCAACATGCGTTACTTCTGGACCTAGAAAACGTCGAGCCAAGGTTTCAAAGGCCTTTGCATCACCGGTTGCTAAGAATCTATGTGTTGCTGGAGTCGCACTGTGAACTCGCAATGAGCCATTTTCAACAAGGGTGCGATACAAATCCTTTGCGGTTTCTTCGGCGCTAGAAACCAAAGTGACCCCTTCTCCCATTACATAAGAGATAACGCCTGTAAGTAATGGGTAATGGGTGCAGCCAAGAACCAATGTATCCACCTTGGCATCCATCACCGGTGCCAAATACTCGCGGGCTACCTTTGTGATTTCAGGACCAGATGTTTCGCCACGTTCTACAAACTCAACAAATAATGGACAGGCGATTGAAGTTATCTTCAATTGTGGAGCCGCTGCAAAGGCATCTAAATAAGCTTTTGAATCAATGGTCGCACGTGTACCAATGACTCCTACATTTCCAGAGCGAGTTGCAGCAACTGCTCGGCGCACTGCAGGTTGAATTACTTCAATAACCGGAATTGAGTACCGCTCACGCGCATCTCGAAGCATCGCTGCTGATGCGGTATTGCATGCAATAACAATTGCTTTAACACCTTGCGCTACGAGGTAATCCATAGTTTCAAGTGCAAACTCGCGAACCTCGGCAAGTGGGCGTGGGCCATAAGGCCCACGTGCGGTGTCACCTATATACAGAGTGGATTCATTGGGAAGTTGATCAAGGATTGCACGTGCAACGGTTAATCCGCCTACACCTGAATCAAAGATTCCAATTGGGGCATCACTCACAGGTCAAGCCTACCTTGCACATATGGTGTTACTGGTAGCTGAACTATTGAGATTCATCCATCAAAGCATCGATCAAACTCTCTTGTAGCCAGCCAAGCCAGCTATAAACAGCGTAAACGCCTCGCATGGGGTCATCTGGCGCTAGTAGCTCTAAATCTTGTTGAGTATTTGTATCAACCCTCAAACGCACTCCTAATGCAAGTCGAACATCATTCATTGCACCAAGCCAGGCGTTAGCACCATCGTGATCTAATTCAACAACACCATCAACCGCTGCCTTTAGATGCATACGCATAGCCATAGCGTGGGCTTGTTTCTTCTGACGCAAAGTTGATTCGGTGTAACGACGAAACTCAGATGCATCAACTTGATCGGCATATGCATTTGGCAGCAGGCGGAGCAGTACCTCATCTTCAGGAGGTGTGTCATGCACCGTTATTCCAACCATCGCAGCCAGTGGATCTTCATTGTGGTGATCTACACGTTCTGCTAACAACTCAATGATTTGCTCTGCCAGGTTTAACAAGACCTCACGCTCTGCTTCAGTGAAGTTCGCTAGGTATGAATTATCGCCGTGACGAAAGAAACCATGTTGCACCTCACTCATAGCGCTTGATCACCGCGCTGCAGAGTTGCCCACAAACCATACTCATGAAGACGGGCAACATCATGCTCCATCTCTTCGCGACTTCCAGTTGAAACAACCGCTTTGCCTTCAGTATGAACCTTCATCATGAGTTCATGTGCTTTTTCTTTGTTGTATCCAAAAAGCTCCATCAGTACATATGTCACATATGTCATTAAATTAACTGGGTCGTCCCAAACAATTGTTACCCAGGGAATGTCTCCGCTAAATATTGCCTTGAGCTCTTCATCAAGCTTTTCATTAACATCATTCTTGCTTTTAACTTTAGGCATAATTAGCGAATAACAATTGCGAATTGTTCAGAGGCGATATCGCCTACGATCTGAACTCGCATTGTCACAACTCCTCGTTTAGTTTCCACTGCAGTGAAGGTAAATAAGCCATTGGCATCAGAGAGCACTGCTGTGCCTACATTTTGCCACTTCCCATTAACATTTTTCTGCAATTGGGCGCTCTTTCCACTCAATCGTGGCAATAGTTGCGCCTTAACAACTATCGGAGAGCCCTTGGATACCGAAACGGGACGATCTAACTGCACAGTACTTTTAACGGTGATCTTGGCTTCTTGAGAAACAGACTCTGCCTGCTCCCACGTTCCAACGGTTGTTAGACGTAGTGAAGCGTTGCCACCTAAGGTCATCGGGGTCGAGATTGTTCCATCAACACCAGTTACAAGTTCGGTGACCTTGCTCCAGACAGTTTCATTGGCGCGTTTAATCTCTAAGGAAACAGTTAAGCCAGGAACTGGCGTCTTGTCCTTAAGTGTGAGCACACCCTTCACGGTAAACAACCCGGCATAGTTAATTGTGTTTTGAGGCGCGCCTTCAATACTCAAGGTGCTTACGACTGGATCTGGTGCAATTGCAAGCGCACCTTTACGCAGCTCTGCCGTTGCAGCAGGAGATTCCATCGCAAGTGTCCATAAGGTGACACCGCCCAAACGATACTTCGCAACTAAGGCCATACGTTCTGCATCTGTCTCTTATACACATCTCCGAGCCCACG
>CALMBJ010000071.1 GCA_937860175.1 uncultured Actinomycetes bacterium | reverse complement strand
GGAGATGTGTATAAGAGACAGAGTTAGAACAGATACCTGAGGAGATTAATTCCCACTTATCTGCGCCGTCGCGACTTTGCCTCAAAAATTGAGGTATCGAAGCAGCGGTATGACAAGTGTAAGACATGAATGGCACTCTTCATAATCATGCAAAGTCAGGCTCAAACTCCCAATCCACACGAGAGATTTGAAGTTAGGAGCATGAAGAAATCGCATCTTTGTCCAAAGCGACCACGAGGCAAGGGTTTTGAAAAGAGTTAGGCCCTGGATTTCTGATTGCTGCCTAACAAAAATCTCTCGCGTTAATCCTCGTACTTTGAGGCAGCTCTTGAAGCCTTGCCGCTCATGGAACGAGAAACCACACGTGAAACTTCACGATCTGCCTCGCGCTCCTTAATCGCTTCACGCTTGTCATGACCCTTCTTGCCCTTGGCAACCGCGATCTCGACCTTGGCTTTTCCATCCTTGAAATAGAGTTGAAGCGGAACCAATGTTGTTCCTGAATCCTTCAGCTTTCCAATTAGCTTTCGAAGCTCCTGCTTATGAACAAGAAGTTTGCGATCACGACGAGGTGTGTGGTTAGTCCATGTTCCCTCTGTGTACTCAGGAATGTGAACACCCATCAACCACAGCTCGCCATCATTAACCATGGCAAAACCATCAATAAGTGATGCGCGGCCAGCGCGAAGTGATTTAACTTCTGTTCCGGTTAAGACCAATCCGCACTCGAGCACATCTGAGATTGAGTAATCGTGACGAGCCTTCTTGTTTTGAGCAATGACCTTGCGGCCGATCTCTTTCACCATGCCGCATCACCACCCTATGTTTATGGCGATTCAGATATTGAATCGCAGGAGTCAATTCTCTCACCCAGAGCGCTTGCAGGGGACCAGATTCGATACCCACGCTGAGTTTGTCTCGCATGTCCCGAGACAGCGCCACATGAAGATTTCGCTCTCGAGCCAAAAAATAACCTAGTGGAATCTACAAATCTAATAAATAAAAAGAGCCCCTAATCTCTTAGGAGCTCTTTTCTTAAGATTTTTCGAACTAGACCTTCAGGTAACGGCGAAGCGTGATTACCGAAGCCAGGATTGAAACAACCAAGCCTGTGGCAAGCAAGTACGCCGATGAAACCCAGACCTCACGCCAACCAAAGAAGTTGGTGAAGGACAGAAGCGGTGCAACATTTGAATCAACTACCGTCTTCAAACCAGCAAGTAAGCCAGTTGCTAATCCCCAACCAATAACAGCTGAGATAACACCTTCAAGTAAGAATGGAAGTTGAATCGACCATGATGATGCTCCAACAAGTTTCATCACACCTGTTTCACGGCGACGGTTAAATGCCGCGATACGTAAGGTGTTGGAGATCAAAAGTGCAGCTGTAAGTACTGAAGCCAAACCAACCGCTAGTGCAGCGTTTCGCAATACAGCCAACAACTGGAAGAACTTCTCAAGAATTGCTCGTTGATCCTGAACAACATCCACACCTGGACGACCACTAAATGCGCTAACAATTACTGAGAACTGCTCTGGATCCTTGAGCTTCACACGGAATGACTCTGGAAGTTGATCTGCAGTGACATTTTGAGCAATCGCTGAATCCTTGAAACGCTCCTGGAAGCGAACAAATGCTTGTGATTGTGACTCATAGAAAACGCTATCGACAACACTCATCTCTTGAAGATCTTGCTGAATCGATAGACGCTGATCTGCAGTTACCCCACCAGCTGCACATGAAGGTGAGTCAGAGAGATTTCCGCAGAGAAATACTGAAACTTCGATCTTGTCATACCAATAATCCTTCATCGCTCCTACTTGAGCATTTGAAAGAAGGCCGATGCCGAGCAAAGACAATGAAATCGCTGTTGTAACAACAACAGCAAAGGTCATAGTTAAGTTACGACGAAGTCCAATTCGGACCTCACTTAGAAGAAACCGTGCGCGCATGTTCTCTCTCCCCGCCCTTAACCCGTGTACCCGTAAACACCACGAACCTGATCGCGGATCACATGACCACCATCGAGCTCAATAACGCGCTTGCGCATCTGATCCACGATGCCAGCATCGTGTGTAGCCATCAAAACCGTTGTGCCCTCGCGGTTAATGCGATCAAGCAACTTCATAATTCCCACAGATGTTGCTGGGTCAAGGTTTCCAGTTGGCTCATCTGCGATAAGGATTGGTGGGCGGCTTACATAAGCGCGAGCAATCGCTACACGCTGTTGCTCACCACCTGAAATCTCTGAAGGCAAGCGATCGCCCTTATCTTCCAAACCAACCAGCTCCAATACCTCTGGAACTTCGCGGTTGATCTCTTTTTGTGAGTAACCCAAAACGTGCAAGGTAAATGCAACATTTTCTGTAATTGTCTTGTTTGGAAGCAAGCGGAAATCCTGGAAAACAGTTCCTACTGAACGGCGAAGTTCTGGAACCTTGTGCTTAGACAATTTGCCGAGATCTTTTCCAGCAACATGGATAGCACCAGAGGTTGGACGCTCTTCACGGAGAACTAGACGCAAGAAGGTTGACTTACCTGAACCTGAAAGACCCACAAGGAAGACAAACTCGCCCTTTACGATTTCAAGATTTACAGAGTCAAGAGCTGGGCGCTCCTGACCTGGGTAAATCTTGGTGACATTTTCAAAGCGAATCATTAAATCTCCCATTGCATCTGCGGGGTGGAGTTCGGGGAACCACCTTCGACCTGCGCTTAGTTTAAGGAAAGAGGGCGGAAATCCTTGGATGTCGCGGGCCTTTAAGCGTGAGAAAAGTGTGAGATTGCTCGAAAACACGCCTTGCGATAATTTTCGAAGGTAAGAATTGCAAGAAATCGTATCTTTGTCTCAACTGTTCGAATCCTTAAAGCTTCATGACAATGGTCAGACCCAGGATTTCGAGCAATTGCTTATCGAGAAAATAGGTTACGAACTGCGGCGCCAGCGAATTCCAGCTTCAATAAACTCATCGATTTCACCATTTAATACCGCAGATGTATTTCCTGTTTCATAATCGGTGCGTAAATCCTTCACCATTTGATACGGCGCCAATACATACGAACGCATCTGATTTCCCCATGAGCCAGAGTTATCGCCCTTGAGTGCATTGATCTTTGCCTGCTCTTCTTGGCGACGACGCTCCAAAAGCTTTGATTGCAATACCGCCATCGCAGTTGCCTTGTTTTGAATCTGAGAGCGTTCGTTCTGGCAAGAGACCACAATCCCAGTTGGAATATGGGTTAATCGCACCGCAGAGTCGGTGGTGTTTACACCTTGTCCACCAGGACCTGATGAGCGATACACATCTACACGGATCTCTTTTTCATCAATCTCAATGTGATCGCTTTGTTCAACGACTGGAACAACTTCAACACCAGCAAATGAGGTATGGCGACGGCTCTGGCTATCAAAGGGAGAGATGCGAACTAGGCGATGAGTTCCCTGTTCAACTGACAAAGTTCCATACGCATATGGTGCAGAGACCTTAAATGTTGTTGATTTGATTCCAGCCTCTTCTGCATAAGAGGTTTCTAAAACATCTACTTTGAAAGAGTGGCGTTCGCAGTAACGCAAATACATTCGCATAATCATTTCAGCCCAGTCGGCCGCTTCTACTCCACCGGCTTCAGATCGAATAGTGATCAATGCATCGCGATCATCGTATTCACCATTAAGAAGTGTTTGAACCTCGAGCTCACTGACCGCTTTCTTAACCGCATCTAACTCTTTCTCAGCATCATCGATTCCGCCAGGTTCGCCGGCGGCCAACTCAAAGAGAATTGGTAGCTCTTCTACTCTTTGGCGTAATCCCGAGAGCTTTGCAATCTCAGACTGGACTCTAGATAAACGGCTTGTGATCTTTTGTGCAGCCTCAGGGTCATCCCAAAGATTTGGCACACCGGCCTCAACCTCTAGCTCCTCTGCCTGCTTGCGCAACTTTGGTAGATCTAAAACCTTTTCAATTGAAACAAGGGTCGCGTCAATGGCATCGATCTCTAATTGATACTCGCGCGCAGCCATGGGTTAAGGATAGCCAACTCAGGAAGAGCAGGCGAATGGGTGTACAACTAGCGAACCCTAAAGCCAAATAGATAAAAACCCTCTTGAACCTTGTTTGTAGTACCCGCTGTTGCAGTAAGAAAAACCGAATCATCGGTTGTAAAGGGTACTTTGAATGGAAGTTTCATCTCAGAGCGCGTACTGATCTGCAATGAACTTCCATCACATGAAAAATTTGTCAGTTGTATCCCCTTTAGATGATGCCACTTCATATCGCTCACATCATTACTCCACGCATTGAGCTCCAAAAGAACCTCTATCCCTCCTCGCGCGCAATCAATTGGAATTACAGGGTGTTCTCTTTGGGTAGCAACCGCCATGGGTGCTGTGAAGATATTGCCTTTTCCTTGGTAATACTCACTCTGATCCAAAGTTTGAACACCACGCTGTGCTGCCGCCTCCGTGGCTTGGACCAAGGATCTCTTAGCCACAATCAGTGTTGAAACATCTGTCATCACCATAAGGGAAGCAACGGTGAGAACAAATAAACCTATGACAACAACAGAGATTGACCCATTTTCTGCAGACAGCTTTCTGCGTAGCTTTATAAACACAAAGGTTCCAAGGCTGGGTTTTCTTCAAGTATCTGCATCTTTTTCTGCAACTTAATCTTCAACTTCATCCTCTTTGACACCTTAATTGTGAACCGCCCCCTATCATCAATGAATCAGAGCCATGGACTGAGATGCTCTTGCGCACTTGCAGATACCTTTCTTTGTGACTCATCATCGATAAAGGAGAGGGTTAACTTGATTCGACCATTGGCGGTCAGACATGGAAAGTGTGAGCAATCCATTCTGGTTCGCAATGAGGCTGCCTCTGATTCGCTCAGCTTCCATTGTCTGGCCAACAACTGTGAGGCTCTGCCAGATAGATCTTGTGCAGCGGCATCATTTTCACTGATTACATACACTCGCAAAACTTCACGTGCCATCGAACGCGCGATCTGCTCATTTGCACTAATTGATGAAAAGCTATTGAGATAGATAAAAATGGGAATGAAGAGCGGAATAGCTAGCGCGACAAACTCAACTATGGCTCCCCCATCTTCCTTTGATAGGTGCTGTTGGGCGCGTGAAAAAACCCTCTGCCGAGCAATTTCCGTAATCAATTCCATCTACTTTCTCTAGTTTTACCTGGGCTCAACAACTGCAACGCCAACTACATCGGTTACAGGTGAGCCACCCATTAGTTCAATCAAACCTGGAAGCAACTGCGGAACTGTGTGAGAGCGATGCGTAACTAGAACTCTTATCTTTTGAACTCTGCCGCCAATCTCAATAATTTCATCATCAGGCTTGAACTCTTGAGAGATTGCACGTGCCGCTGCATCACCTTGTGCCATAGCCAAATCAGCGTTGCGTAGATTGGTTGCCGCAATAACCTGCGCGCCAGTTAAGAAGAGAACTAGCAAGGGAATTATGACCAAAGCGCTTTCAACATTTCCATCCTCCCGGGCAGCATGTGCGCGAAGACGGATCAAGTTTTGTTGGAGTCGAGACATTTATTGAAGATCTTTCACTGAAGAAGAGAGTTGCGGTAAAGAAAGTGACTCCATCTAGCGAATTCCATTCATGGAATCTAAGGAGTTCTTCAAGATGGCGGTTAAGCGCGGTGCTGCAATTGTCCAAATCGCGGTCACTAAGCCGGTTGTCATCAAAACAACCAAGACCCAACCCGGTACATCGCCCTTTTCATCCTTCAAACGGGCAAAGAATGAACTGTGCATGCTTGTAACTCTCTGCCGAAGTGCGAGCTCTGCTGTGAAGATGCTTTTCATAACTTTGTTCATGACTTTCTCCTTTTGAGATTGATGTTGAGATTGATGTTGAGATTGATGTTGAAATTGATTGACCGAGAGCCCTTACCTGCACCTGGTCCACTTC